>NZ_JBRCHD010000019.1:0-50787 GCF_053489755.1 Rhodoflexus sp. | reverse complement strand
ATGGCTTCGTCTTTCAGGTGCATATTGAACTCAGGGTCAAGCACGTTGAACCATCCGCCGGTTTGTACAATATTGCGCGCAAACCCGGTGTGAATTTGGATGCAGCCCCTGTTGCCGGCAAAAATCATAATCGGACACTGCCGCTTGGATACGCTGTGAAATACTCGCTTCACCTGTTCTACTGAAATTTCCCATGCGTATCCTTCGGGGGCTAATCGCAGCCCTTGTGTGCGGCTTACCTTGTATTTTCTCAACATGCCGAAAAATTCGTGCGTGTCTTTCATATTGAGCCATGCCTGTTGGAAACCGGCAATGTCAATGTTTTCATCGGGTTGCGGCGCTTCGGGCGCGGCATAGGCGCTTGTTTTCATCGGCGCGTAGGGGTCGGCGGCGCGGTATTTTTCTACCAACGCCTCAAAAGCCTCACGGTTGCTTTTTTCGTTCAGGTAAATTTTATGGACTGCCTCACCGCTTTTGTCAAAAAATTGCAGGCTGAGGCGTTCGTTTTCATTCACGGCAAAGCCAAAAGCCCAGTGCATCATGAACAGGCGCAAGTCAATATCTTCGCCCAGTACCAGCCCGACGTGGTTATCAAAAGATACGTTTTCATAAATGCCTTTGCGCTCATGCACCACATGGTCGTTGCGGGTAAGCGCCATTACGTAGCCCAATGAGGGTACGTCTTTCAGCATTTCGCGAAAATCGCCTTCTAGGCGGATGGCAGTTTCGCCCATGCCGCAGGCGACTAATTCTGCTTCGCTGACTCCTAATTGCTTTGCCGCTTCGCGAATGCGGGCTTTCGGATTTTCCGCCTTGAAGGCTTCGTAACGTTCTTTGAGGGTTTTGAGAAAGGTTTGCATAAAATTTGGTGTTATGAATGTAAAATTTTAAAAATCAGATGCTTAAACCTGACGGGTTTCTAAAACCCGTCAGGTTTATTTTGTACTAAAGTTGACAGACCGCTTTTCGGTTGCGCACATTCACGATGAACGGGCAGCCCAGTTCAGGGTGCTGCATCAAATTGACCTCTACGCCAAATACGCGGCGGATATTTTCACAAGTCATGACCTCCTGCGGACTGCCCGCTGCGACAACGCTACCTTTTTTGAGCATAATCAAGTGGTCGGCGTATTGAGCTGCCAAATTTAAATCGTGCAAGACCGCTACTACGCAATAGCCTTTCTGCGCCAGTTGCCGCGCAAGGTCTAAGGTGTGGTATTGGTGCGGCAGGTCTAAACCTGTAATCGGTTCATCCAGAAATAAGTATTTGGGCGTAGCAATGGGCATTTGCGGGGCTTGCATTTCGCTGCGGTCGGTGATTTGTGCCAACACACGCGCCAGTTGTACGCGCTGTTGCTCTCCGCCAGAAAGCGTCTGGTAAATCCTGCCTTTCAGGTGCGCCACGCTTGCCTGTTGCATGGCAAAAGCGACAATTTCATGGTCTGTTCTGGTCGGATACCCGTTGAAATGTGGGTAGCGCCCCATCAAGACTAATTCTTCACACATAAAAGGCAGGGAAAGTTGCTGTTGCTGCGAAAGTACCGCCCTGATTTGTGCCATTTCTGCGCTGGAAAAGGCTTGCAGCGGTTTGCCGTGAAAATACACGCGCCCTTCCTGCAAGGGGTAATCGCGGCAGAGAATTTTGAGCAGCGTGGACTTCCCCGCGCCATTTGCGCCTATAATAGCGGTAAATGCGCCTGCCTTTGCTTCCAATGAAATATCGGACAGCAATTCTTTCTGCCCGATGCGATAGCTGAGATGTGAAACCTGAATCATACGGTCATGCGGCGTTTTTCTTTCATCAGAATCCAAAGGAAAAAGGGCGTACCCAGCATGGCGGTGATGATGCCGATGGGCAATTCCGAAGGCGCAACCGCCGTTCGCGAAATGAGGTCGGACGTGGTAAGGACGGCGGCGCCCAGCAGCGCCGAAGCGGGCAGAATCAGTTTATGGTCGGCTCCGGCAAACAGGCGCAGCAGGTGCGGAATCACCAACCCGATGAAGCCGATGGTTCCTGCAACGGCAACCGATGAACCCACCGCCATCGTTGTCCAAAAGATGACCTGCCGTTTCAGCGATTTGACGTTTACGCCCAAGTAGCCAGCTTCGCTTTCGCCCAGCGCCAGCGCATTGAGCGCTTTGGAAAGACGCGGCAGCGCTATCAGTGGCAATAATGCAAAGGGGGCAAGCGCAGCGACGCTTTCCCAACTTGCGCCGCCCAGGCTGCCCAATCCCCAGAAAACGATGCTGCGCAGTTGAGCGTCGGTGGCCGTGTAGGTCAGCAGTCCCGTGAGCGCCCCTGCCAGCGCGTTGATGGCAATGCCTGCCAGCAGCATGGTGGCTATAATAGCTTTGCCGCCTGTTTTGGAAAGTCGGTAAACGATGAGCGTCGTCAGCGCCGCGCCGCCAAAAGCAAATACTGAAAGCGCATAAAAGCCCAAAATCCCCGAAAGCGCAGTAAAAAATTTGACTTCCAGCACAATCATGACGACGGCAAAAAGCGAAGCTCCGGCAGAAACGCCAATCAGTCCGGGGTCGGCTAATGGGTTGCGGAACAGTCCCTGCATGGAAGCCCCTGCCACCGCCAGAGAAGCCCCTACCAGTACGCCCAACAGCACACGCGGCAGGCGGATAATCCAGAAAACTGCCTCTTGTTGCGGCTCAAAGCCAACGGCTTCTCCGCCCAGTTGGTAGCTGATGATAGCCAGCAGTTCGCGCCCGCT
Organism: Rhodoflexus sp.; assembly: GCF_053489755.1. Classification (NCBI taxonomy): domain Bacteria; kingdom Pseudomonadati; phylum Bacteroidota; class Cytophagia; order Cytophagales; family Thermoflexibacteraceae; genus Rhodoflexus; species Rhodoflexus sp. Next base: position 48,064 of record NZ_JBRCHD010000019.1, on the reverse strand, counting down.
GATAGTTACTGCCCCGATACAAACGGAACAGATAACGGCTGCCAGAAGTAAGGCGATGAGCAGGGAAATGATAGTGGCTTGTTTCATCGTTAGCGGATTTTATCGGCTAATTCCTGTAAGGCTTTGCCTAATCGGGGGCTGAATCCGGTCAGCAGCTGCCCGTCCATTTCTATCACTTTGCGGTTTTTACCTGCGTTGGTTTGGGCAATGCCCTGTACCTGCAAAAGCCCGTTGACGCCGCCCAGACTCTGCAAACCGCTGGTAAAGAGCAAAATGACATCAGGATTGGCAAGCAGCAGCGACTCTGCGGTCAGCGGCTTGAAGTCCGTGAAATCGTTGGCGGCGTTTTGTGCGCCCGCCAGTTCTATGGCTTGCGCTACGCTGGTATTGTTGCCCGCTACCATCAGCGAACCCGCGCCGCGTGCATAGATGAACAGCACTTTTTTGCGTGTGGCAGGTTTTTTAAGTGCGCCTACTTCTTTGCCTACGCGCTCAGCAATGGCGTTGCCCTGCGCCGCCAAACCGAAATCTGTCGCTACCTGTCGGATGAGCTTTTGCGTGCCTTGCAGAGAATATTCCTGTTCATAAAGCAACACTTTTACGTTGGCTATTTTGAGTTGCTGCTCTAATCCGGGCGGCAACTGGCTGCGGATACCGACAAATACTGTTGGGCGCAACGCCAAAATGCCTTCTGCTGAAATATTGCGGTTATGCCCGATTTTAGGCACTTTATCCAGACTTTCAGGATAGGTGCTGGTTACGTCCACGCCCACCAGATTTTTTTCCAGCCCCAGTTCGCACAGAATTTCGCTGAGCGTACCGCTTGCCGATACGATTCTTTCGGCTTTTGGCTGCGCTTGTACAGCCGTAGCAAAACAGCACAGACAGCTAATCAGCCATGATAGAGGGATTAATTGACGCTTCATTCTTCGTGTAATGGATAGTGTTTTTGGATGTGCAAAGATTATGTTTATTTAGACTAATTACAAATTATTGCTGAAATTATTTGGAATCATTCTAAACAAGTCATAGGTTTGCTGCGTCAAACAAGCATCCGCTATGAAATCCACATTTACCATATGCCTATTCAAATTATTGATAGTCAGCCAAATGCAGTCATTTGCGCAAAATGACAGCCTGAAAATGCGCGAGTTGGACGAATTAGTCATCACGGCTACCCGCACCGAAAAAATGGTATCGGCGCTGCCCATGCCTGTTACGGTTATCTCACAAAAACAAATACGGCAGATGGGCAGTCTGCGGCTCAATGAGGTATTGCAAGAGCAAACCGGACTTGCTATTGTTACCAACCACGGGCAGGGTTTGCAGGTACAGGGCTTCAATCCTGAATATACCCTGATTCTGATTGATGGCGAACCGCTCATTGGGCGCACGGCAGGCACGCTGGAACTTTCGCGTATCGCCGTAGGCAATATCAAACAAATTGAAATTGTCAAAGGTCCCAGTTCCAGCCTGTACGGCTCAGAGGCGCTGGCAGGCGTGGTGAATATCATTACGGAAAACCCGACAGCCAACCGCGCAGGTTTTGCTACGCGCTACGGAACCAACCAAACGCTGGACTTTACTTCCAATCTGCAATGGAAAAAAGAACGGACATCTGCCTCGCTGTTCGCGAACCGTTATAGCACCGCGGGCTATGATTTTACGCCGCAAACCTTCGGGCAAACCGTAGAACCTTTTCACAACTACACCGTGCAGGCAAAAGCAGAGCATCGTTTTTCGGATGCGCTGCGACTGAGCCTTTCGGGGCGCTATTTCACTGAAAAGCAGCAAAGTAATTTTGATATGGGCAGCGCGCAGATTCCTAATCCGGTCAGCGGTGAAGGCAGCATCAAAGACCTGAATTTGAACCCCTTACTGAATTTCAAAGCGTCAGGCAATTTCACTGGACGCGTTGGTTTGTACTACTCTAAGTACCGCGCCGATGCCGCCAGCTACTACCTAAGCGACGGCAACCTGTTTGAAACCAGCTTTTTCAATCAGACTTTTTTGCGCCCCGAAACGCAGCTTATTTGGCTTTTTTCATCCAAACACAACACTACGTTTGGTTCGGGAATGGTGCAGGAAAGCGTAGAGGCAACGCGCTACACCCAGCGGCAACAGTTACACACCATTTACGCTTTTGCGCAGCATGAATGGCTGCCTAATGACAAGTGGCACATCATTGCCGGCGGTCGTTTTGACTGCCACAGCGTGTATGGTTCGCAGTTCAGCCCCAAACTTTCGGCGCAGTATCAACTCACACCCAAACTTGCCCTTCGCGCTTCGGGCGGCGTAGGCTTCAAAGCGCCGGACTTCCGCCAGTTGTACCTCAATTTCATCAATAACTCGGCGGGTTATTCGGTGTTTGGCACAGAAGAAGTCAGCCGTTTGATTCAGGAATTGCAGGCGCAGGGACAAATCGGGGAACTGTTCTTCAATCCAGAAGTAGCGGGCAGCCTACGGGCAGAGCGTTCGCTTGCATGGAACTTCGGCGGCAAATGGAACGCTGCCGAACAGACCGTCTTCAACATCAATTTTTTCAGAAACGATGTTCAGGATTTGATTGAATCACAGGTATTTGCGCGACGCGCCAACGGGCAGAATATTTTCAGCTACCGCAACCTGAGCCGTGTATTTACGCAAGGGATTGAAATTGACGGCACGCGCCAGCTTTCCGATAAAATCAGCCTTGCGGCAGGTTATCAGCTGTTGCTCACGGGCGATAAATCGGTAATTGACAAGATTAATAACGGCGAAATTTTCCGCCGCGACCCTGTTACGCTCATCACCAGTCGCCTGAACAGAAGCGATTATGGCGGGCTGTTCGGGCGCAGTCGCCACATGGCAAACGCCAAAATATTCTACGAAAACAAAGCCAAAGGCTGGACTGCCAACCTACGGGCTATCTATCGCGGCAGCTATGGGCTGGGCGACCGCAACGGCAACTTAGTCTTAGACGACCCATCGGAATATGTAAACGGCTTTGTAACCTTCAATGCAGCCCTCAGTAAAACCTTCCTGAGCGAAAAATTGAAACTGCAAGTCGGCGCGGACAATCTACTCAACTTTACTAACATGCAAGCCATCCCTAACATGCCGGGGCGATTGCTCTGGACAAGCCTTCATTTTCAAATCAATTAATCTGACAACGAATAAGCATGATGTGTAACGGCGCTGTTTTATTTCACCATCGGCATGGATTTGCCACCTATTGCAGCCAATGCGGTTGTGTAAGATTTGCATTCGGCACGACGGCGATTCACTTTACCGCTCCGCAGTTCAGTCAGTTTTGTGAATACCTCCTTGACTTTTATCCAAATTATGATGCCAATAGCCTAATTAAAAATGTGTGGATTCCTTTGGGCGAACAAAATACTTACCTGATTATCAGCGGACAAGAACTGCACCTGCTCAAGAAATCGCTTCGCGCTGCGCTAAGCAAACTCTACATGCGCCAGTTGATTACAACAGCATGTAAACAACTTAACTAACTCACCAACAACCTCTAAATAACAACTAACCACTTACTCATTCACTCATTTATTCGCTATTTATCCTATGAAAAACCTTTCTGTTTTAGTGAGCGGCGCGCTGCTTATACTGGCGCTTGCATCTTGCAAAGAAAACAATGTAAACCCTGTTCAACCCGTTGTAACGGAAACCGTCCGCGATTTGGCTGCCGACCCAGTACGCATAGACCCCGCCACTGGGCGACCGCTTGGCGGGACTAACCGCTTTACGCTGTACAGTCTCCGCGAAAATCGCATCATTGCCAATTCAGACAGCGCGACTAATAAATGGGACATCGGTTTCAGGGGAACTACGCTGATTGTCAATGGGGGCGCTATCCGCAGCGGGCAGGGCGGCGCCTTCATCTTCACAGGTCTTTTTGACGAACTGAAAGAAATCCCCGCAACGGCAGAGTTCCGCACCGACCAAAGCCCGACAAACCTTGCCATTCCAAGCGCCTCTGGGCAGGGCTGGTACAACTACAACTCACAAACTCATTTGATTACCCCTATTCCGGGACGTGTGATTGCGCTGCGTACAGGCGATGGCAGATTTGCCAAAATAGAAATTCTGAGCTATTACAAAGGCGCGCCCGCTACTCCTACGCAAACCTCTGAGTCGCGGCATTACACCTTCCGTTTCAGCTTCCAGCCCGACGGCAGCCGCAAATTCTAAGTATCCGATGATTGCTTATTAAACTAATTGCTGAGACATCGTTATAGTCTTGTGTAACATTGAAATATCTCTCCGTCGCTGACTGAGAGATATTTATTTTTGGCAGGTGTCTGTTATGGCGATAAAAAACGAAAAGTTTCAATGAGCGCTGTTGCTATATTTGAAGCCAACCTCAATTGATCTATGAAACCGTACTTATAACTCATGCGTCCACCCAACCTGCCTACTACTATGTCGGATATAGCGGCAGTTGCGGCGATCGCTGCCTTCTTTGCAAAAGAGCAATTGCCCGACCGGGCGCTATCGGAGACGCTTCCTTTCAATCATTTGGCTGCTGGCGCTGATTCACCTCTTACCAAAGCACGCAAAGAACCTACACCTGAGAACATCAAAAAGGCAATTAAATCCCGTGTGATTGCACCGATTGCGCTTAATGCTGCTTGGGGTGCAGCTTTTGGCGGCTGGCAATGAGGCTTCTCAGTACTCATGCCCATTTCGCGCCTGTTGGCGAAAACATTTGCCGTTAACTGGTAGCTACCAACGCAAAACAAAATCCTGCTTGGGCTGTTTTTCATCTATAAAAACCAAGCCTATCTCCCAAAGATCTATACTGAAACGTACGCGCTGGTCTGCCTTGATCTTTTGCCACAAATGCTCTATAGCCTGATTGCGGTAGCGCAAGTGAAAAACAACTACACTTTGGCTGTGCAGTGCGGGTAAACAGGCTTGCCAAGCGCTGTACATACTGTCTGCATGGCGCGTATTGAGCCACAGAAAATCTAATTGTGGAAAAACCTTAACAACGGCTTCAGCGCCCTGTTGCCAACCGGTGTGGATAATTCGCAATTGCGGAAGTCCCTTTGCCGTTCGGTCGGACAGTTGTGCCAGCTCTTTGCAAGGCTCTATGCTGATCAGACGGCTTTTGTGCCATCCTTTAGCAAGGTAACGCGTCGCCAAACCGACATTACTCCCAAAAATGGCAATAGTTTGGGGATGAAAAAAATCAACTAACTTGTAGAGAAGGTGCGCTACGCGCTGCGAAGGCTCAAAATTTTGAATAATCTGCGCTACAGTAGGGCGAAAAAAAAACTTAGACGCGTGAACCGCGCCTAAGTCGCTTACCATAGCTTTATCTGTTATTAGTGGGTGAAAAAATCTTTCAATTTCTTCGAAGTCGTAGTAGTACTTGCTTGCAAGGATTACCTCATTATGTAGTTTAAAAACAAAGGGTGAATGAATATCATGTAGCGTTTTGGCTGAGATCAGGTATTGTAAGTAGCTTAACATAGCGACAAAAAATTGAACGCAAATGAAGCGACTTATACCCGATTTAGTTGCACAGATAAGGTGCTATCAGCGAAAATTCAGGAATTGCTACAGGAAACTCTTGGCTATCTATTATGCGCTGCATAGTGTAGTAGCCGAGCATTTTACCAATGCCACTTTTCAAATGACAGCCCGATGCATACTCATGTACCTCGCCGGGTGCCAACACGGGCTGCTCTCCAATCACCCCATCCCCGTCCACTTCTGCTACTGTTCCGTTGCCATCGTAAATTTCCCAATGACGGCGCATCAGTTGGACTGTATAATCACTGTTATTCTCAATCGTAATGTGATACGTGAATACATGATGGTTTTGCATAGGGCGCGAATACTCTGCTTTGTATTCGGTTTTTACAGATACTTTAACGCCTTGGGTGACTTCTGTTATCATAATTAAACGTAGTTTTGATGAGAAAAAAGCTTGCAATACTTTCCAAAAAATGCTTTTGGGTTACTTTAAACAAATAACTGATAAAGACAGCAAATATTTTACGAAAGTCGCGCAGCGATCTTACATATGTGATTTAATGCGCTAAATAGCCTTAAAATAAATCTTAAAACTGCACAGAAAATTAGATGCAATACACCCACTACCCCATTATCAACAGCGCCGCCATTTGCGCCCGCTTGGGTGTGCGTCAGGCTGTCATATCTCCGGGTTCGCGCAATGCCCCGCTGACCATAGCCTTTGCCCGCCATCCTGATATTGCGTGCTACAGCGTAAGCGATGAACGCGCTGCGGCTTTCATCGCAATGGGTATGGCGCAGCAATCGGGCAGCCCTGTAGTACTCGTTTGCACTTCAGGCTCGGCAGGACTCAATTATGCCCCTGCGGTAGCCGAGGCGTACTTCAGTCAGATCCCTTTGCTGTTGCTAACGGCTGATCGCCCGCCCGAATGGGTTGATCAGGCAGACGGCCAAACCATCCGCCAGCGCGATATGTATGGCAGGCATTGTAAAGCAGCCTATGAGATTCCGGCAGACTACACGCACCCCGATTCGGTGTGGGCGGTCTATCGCACCATCAGCGAAGCTATCCATACGGCAACTGCTTTCCCCCCCGGTCCGGTGCATGTCAACATGCCCTTCCGCGAGCCATTTTACCCGAAACCCGAACACGAAATTTCTTTTGACGATACCGCAAAATTTTTCTCGGAAGAACGCGGAATCGTGCAACTATCACCCGAATCATGGCAGTATATTATCAAAAAAGTACTAAAAACAGATAAAACATTACTTGTGGCAGGTCAAAGTCGTTGGGAAAAACCTTTGATTGAAGCACTTGCTTTGCTCCCTTTCCCGCTGTTCGGGGATATTTTTTCTAATATTCACACAGCGCCCAATGCCATTTTTCGCTATGAAGCAGGTTTGCAACTGACCGAAAATAATTTGTCGGAATGGCAGGCGCCTGATTTACTGATTACTTTCGGACAGTCTGTACTGTCTAAGGCACTGAAAAGCCGCCTGCGCAAGTTTCCGCCACAGGAACACTGGCACATACAGCAGGCAGGCAGCGTTCCCGATGTATTCCAGTCGCTGACACGGGTCATCAGGATATTGCCGCTGCTGTTTTTCCAAACGCTGGCAGAAAAGTTGGTGGAAACAGGCAGCTCCTACTCGCCGCCCCCGCAAACAACTGAGGATGGCTCAACGGTAGTTCGTGAGGACACGAACTACGGCGGTGAAAAGGACACGAACTACGGCGGAGTAAGACATAATACCGCAGCATGGCAACCTTTCCCACAAGTTGATACCTCCAAAGGCGATCTTCGCTTTGAAATACTTTGGGAAAGTGCTAACCTAAACGAGCCTGCTGCTGTTTACAAACTCTTGCAGGCATTGCCGCAGGGCGCAACGCTACACCTCGCCAACTCGATGCCGGTGCGCTATGCGCAATCCGTTGGTTTGCGGCATTCGCAGGAGATAGAAGTTTTTTGCAATCGCGGTACAAGTGGTATAGACGGTTGCGTGAGCACTGCTGTTGGTCATGCTTTGGCTTCCCCCGAAAAATTACATGTGCTGCTAATTGGGGATGTCGCCTTTATGTATGATCGGAATGCGCTGTGGCACAACTACGCACTGCCCAACCTGCGCATAATGGTGCTCAATAACGGCGGCGGCGGAATTTTCCGTATGATAGACGGGCCACAGGGGCTTTCCGAAACCGATGAGTTTCTGGTAACACAGCAGCGACTTTCTGCACGTTCCGCAGCCGAAGACGCAGGTTTTACGTATCTTTACATAAACAATAAGGAGCAATTTGCTGAATTGTTGCCACAGTTGCTGGCAGATAGCGCCGCACCTGTTCTAATGGAAGTTGTAACCCGGCAGGCGGATAATGAAAAGGCTTGGCAATTTATTCAGCCACGCAACTGGTAGGCAGTTGCACAAATTAACATGTATCGTACCCTTTAGGGTGCGTTTCACATCGCTTGTACTTTACATACCATTCAGCGTATGCTACATTTTTAAAGAATGGAAGTCAATAACGATATAGCGCCCGAATCGGCAAAACTCGAAGCCCCCAGAAAAAGTCTGTTGCGCCGCGCAATTGGTGCAGCAGTGAATGCCTTTTTTACGGTTGTTAGCCTAATCTTGCTATTACTGCTGGGTTTGCAGTTTCCCTCCGTTCAAACACGGCTGGGCAGCATTGCTACGCGCTACCTGAGCGACATGACCGGCTTCGAGATGCGCATCGAACGCATCGCCATCCGCTGGTTAGACAATGCCATACTGCGAGGTGTAACAGTCAAAGACCGCGCAGGAGAAGTAATGATTGCTGCCTCCGAACTCGGCGTAGACTACGACCTAATGGCGCTTTTGAAAGGCAAAGATATTGTGCTGAACCGCGCCCGATTAGACAACCTTGTCTTTAACCTAATAGCCGATGGAGAAGGCGGCGAATTGAACATCAACGAACTGATCCGCGCTTTCGGCAGCAGTACGCCTGATACTACGCCCTCTACCTCCAAATTCATTATCGAGAGAGCCATTTTGAATAATTGTACCTTTGGCTATAACCGCCCGCAGCGCGATTCTATCAAAGGCAAAGGTGAGTTTGATTACTATCATTTTACATTAGACCGCATCAGAGGCGAAGTCCATAATTTTGTCAGCGTACAAGACTCTATCCTGCTGCAAGTCAAAAACCTTTCGGGGCATGAGGTCGCGTCAGACTGGCCAATCCACCAACTTAACACCTCTTTTCTCTATTGCGATACAGGTATTTTTTTCGATGATTTGGACATGCGCATAGGGAAAAGCTATCTGCGCCGCCGTATTTCACTCATCTACGACACCCCTGATGCGATGGACGATTTCAACAATCGGGTGCGCATACAGGCGCAACTAGATTCTGTTACGCTCCACACGGACGACATCGCCCATTTTGCCCCCTCGCTCGCAAACTGGGAAGCAAGCGCCAATATCAGCGGAATAATTGATGGTCGCGTTAGCCGCCTGAATGTGCGCAACATGCGCCTCTACTTTGGGCAAAGCACCAATATCAACGGCAACCTCTCCTTCGACGGGCTGCCCGAAATTGATCAAACACTCGTACAGTTGCAGTTCCGCCCTTCGCAGCTGGCAACCGGAGATCTGAAAGCCTTTCTGTCCGAAGAAAATTTTGCTGCTGTACAAAAATTTGGTAATGTGCGCTTCAATGGGCAATTTATTGGCTATTTAAATGATTTTGTCGCACGCGGGCAATTTGAAACAGCGCTGGGAACGATTCGCCCCGACATTAACCTCAAGTTGGATCAGAAAACCTACCGCGGACAGATTGCAACGGAAAACTTCCGCTTAGGTACTATCGCAGAAGTTTCGCTGCTGGGGCTGTTAGATGCAGATGTAAGTATTAACGGCAAAGGGTTTTCTGTTGACGAAATGGAAACCGAAGTCAAAGGGCGCATCGGCAGGCTCGGGCTGCGCGGCTACAACTATAAAAATATCCAAACCGACATCTTCCTCAAAAAAGGCATTGCTCAGGGATACCTAAAGGTCAGCGATCCTAATTTCATGTTTGACGGATCCGGCACAGTAAATTTGAAAGACAGCGTCATCCGCCTGAACGCCACGCTGGATAGGGCAGACCTTGAAAAGCTCAATTTTACCGACAAGTCTACAATTACCCGCGCCGGTATTGACTGTAATTTTCGCGGGCTTACCTTAGACAATCTTACAGGCGATATCCGCCTTGATAGTTTCTACTTTGCTTACGACAAAAAAGATATCCTTTTCGACACGCTCATTTTTCACTCGGAGCTAAATGGCCAAATGCGCACCTTCTATGTACGCTCCGACTTAATAGACCTCGAGTCGGTAGGGAATTTCAGACCATCGGTTACCATTGACGACCTCACCCGTCTGATAGACGAATACATGCTCTACATCCGCAATGACTACGAGGAAATAGAAACCTACTACAGCCGAAAACTAACCCAAAAACTCAAAGCCCGCAAACCGCTCGTAGAAAGACCTTACACGGTAGACTACCTGATTCGCGTCAAAAACCTGAGTCCGTTTATCCAGATTTTTGTGCCGGAGGCCTATGTTGCCCGTAACACCGAACTAAAAGGACAATTCCGCAGCGGCGAAACTAAGGATTTCGACGTATGGCTTTCCACCGATACCCTGCGCTACGGTAACTTTTTTGTCAAACAGGTAGCAGCCGCCTACGAAACAGTGAAAGTGAGCAATGCTAACCAAGTAAGTGCAAAACTCAACGTGCAGGCAGCACATTTGAATCAGACAGACGAGCGCAACAGCGTAGACACCATTCTGCAAAATCTGCGAATAGAAGGCGAATGGATGCGGAATAAAATCTCTTATCAACTCTCGGCAGCAGCGGCTAAATCGGATGATCACGGGACTATCCGTGGCGACTTCCGCTTTTTGCCCGACAAGCGCTACATGGCCGCATTTCATCCTTCTTTTGCCATGCTCAGTAACCGCAAATGGGAAAATATTGATACGGCGACCGTTACCATTCAAAAGCGCGAAATAGCCGTAAAAGACTTTTACTTTTCCGATGGGCAGCGCTTTATCAGCATCAAAGGCGGCATTTCGGAAAATCCTGAAACTACGCTGGAAGTAGAGTTTAAACGCATCGGGATAGAACTGCTCAGCAATTTTGTCGGTAAGAAAATAGAAGGAGAAGCCGATGGAAAGATATTTCTGAAAGACTTTTATCAACAAATCCAGGCAAATGGATTTGTGTTTGCAAATAATGTCAAGATGGAAGGCTTTCTGCTGGGCGAAATTCGCAATTTCGTGAAGTGGAATCAAGAAGCGCAATCGCTTGCCATAGAATCGCGGATGCTGCGCGATAGCCGCGAGGTACTGCTGCTCAACGGCACTTATAAGCAGTCGGACAATGCGCTGGATTTAAACATTGACCTGAAACAAACCGAAATCAATGTATTGGAGTCTTTCCTGTCGGAAATTGCCTCCAATATGGGCGGCAGAGCAGAGGGCAAATTGCGCGTGTATGGGCAGGCAGATGCACCGCAGATTTCGGGCGAATTGTTTATTACAGGCGGACGCTTTAAAGTCAACTACTTGAATACGACCTACTTTTTTGATGACCGCATCCTTTTTGAAGAGGATCGCATTGCCGTCCGGCGTTTGCGACTGCGCGACGACGAACAGAACGTAGCCTTTATAGACGGCGGGGTGTACCACTATGGATTCACCAACTTCATAATAGATATTGTAGGTGATTTCCGGCGCTTCAAAGTATTGGATACGCCCCAAGCCGAAGATGCACTCTACTATGGTACGGCAATCGGCACAGGTAAGATGGAAATTTTCGGTCCACCCGATAACCTCAAGATTACTGTAAATGCCACCAGCGAGCGGGGAACGCGCATTTTCATGCCATTAGATGGCTATGCAAGTGCAGAAGAGAAAAATTTCATTCGCTTTGTCTCCCTTAAACCCGATACAGTTGTACAAGATACAGTACTGGCTGAACTGCAGGCGCAGCGCACCTTGGATTTATCCAAATTAGTCATCGTGATGAATCTGGAAATTACGCCCGATGCACAAATGGAAATCATCTTAGATCGCAAGGCAGGCGATATCATTCGCGGCAATGCGCGCGGCAAACTCAAAATGGACTTGGATACCAAAGGTGATTTTACCATGTTCGGCAATGTGGAAATCGTCAGAGGTTCCTATACCTTTACTTTTCAGAACCTGTTCAACAAATCATTTGACATTATGCAGGGCAGCAGCATTACTTGGAACGGCGATCCTTTCAAAGGACGCATGAACATCACTGCCTCATACGATCAGAAGGTATCGCTTGCGCCGATTCTTTCGGGCGCACAGTTAGACAGCGCTACACTCAATCGTCCCGAATTGAAACGACGCTATCCTGTGCGTGTAAATTTATTCCTGACAGGCGAACTGCTCAAACCCGCCATTGGTTATAACATCGAGTTCTTTGACTATCCGCGTACAATTGTCGCTGGTGGCATCCCTATATCATTAGAAACCTACATAGCCGCATTCAACGCACGCTTGGAGAGCGATGAACAGGAACTGCAAAAACAAGTCTTCAGTTTGTTGATGCTGCGCAAATTGCTGCCTGAAAATGCCTTTGAGGGAATCGGACAATCGGCGGGGAGCAGCCTCAGCGAACTGATTACCAATCAGCTCAGTGCGTGGATGTCGCAAATGGATGAAAACTTAGAGGTAGATATAGACCTCAATGGCTTTGACACCAACGCCCTGAATACCATGCAGTTACGACTTTCATACAGTTTTCTCAATGGCAGGATGCGTATTACCCGCGACGGCAGTTTTACCAACGTACAGAATCAGGCAGACATCAGCAGTATCGCCGGCGACTGGACGGTAGAGTACCTGCTCACCAACGACGGCAGGCTGCGCATGAAGATGTATCGCCGCAATATTTCCAATACTTTCAACGCCGCGCTACTGGGTGCTAATGCTACCACAGGCGCAAGCATGATGTACACACGCAGTTTTAACAATGTCTCGGAACTTTTTGGCAAAAAACGACGTAAACCCAAACAAAGAAGCAACTCAGTAATCCCTTACCGCGACAATAAGATATACATCCCGCCGGATGATGATGAGCTACAGTAAACACTATGAAAGCATATGGTCATCTATTGTTTTCCATTGTAGGGCTTATGCTTTGCTTATGCGCTTGCACATCCATACCCGACAACGTATCGGCTGTGAGACCTTTTGATAAAAACCGGTATTTAGGCACCTGGTACGAAATTGCACGTTTTGATTTCAGATTTGAAAAAAATCTCAATAATACAACAGCTAACTACACGCTTAATCCCGACGAAAGCATCCGGGTAATTAACACAGGTTTTGATGTGGTTAAGAATGAGTGGAAACAAGTAACAGGTAAAGCAAAGTTTGTAGGTGAGGATACGGTCGGAATGCTTAAAGTTTCATTCTTTGGCCCCTTCTACGGGGGATATAACGTAATAGCATTAGACCCTGATTACAAGTATTCGCTGGTTTGTGGCGACAGTCGGGATTATTGTGGATATTGTCCAGAGAAAAGTCCATCCCGGAAGCTGTCAAAACGCAGTATGTGGCTTTTGCTAAAAGTTTAGGTTTTGATACAGAAAAACTATTGTGGATCAAGCATGACCAATAGCCGCCTGTACGTGATGAGGGATCAGTAAAAAAACAGTGATGAAACATAATTTGCCGAAAGGAACACTTAAAAAAATTTCAACTCATGTTTGACCGCATTTTTAAAATCATACGCGCCAATATCGGCGATGCCATGTCGCAGGAGCAAAACATAGATCCGCTGGAGCGCGAGTTGTACAGACAGTACCAAGAACAGATGCGGAAGACCGCTGCCGAGCCTGTTTACGAGCAAGCCGCCCCGCCACCTATCTATTCGGCTGAAGAAATATCCTACTATCAGGCACTGGAACTGAAGCCGGGTGCTACTTTTGAGCAAATCAAGGCATCATACAAAACAATGATAAAAAAATATCACCCCGATCGCTTTCCTAATGCACCTGACAAACAAAAAACAGCCATAGAAATTACACAACGCATTAACGCTGCATACAGCTATTTTGAGAAAAAATTTGGCAAATGAATGAGCTCCTAGCCCGCATTATCCGCGTGATGAAATCCATCATAGGAAAAAAAGTTGAACAGGCAGAAGACCCTATCCTGCTTGTCGAGCAAAACATACGCGACTTGAAAAATGACCTAAGTGAAAGCCTCAAAAGTTTGGCAGAAGTCAAAGCCGCTTACATACGCACCAAGCACGAAAACGACGCGCAAAAACGTGTAGCCGACGAATACGAGCGCAAAGCGATACTATTGCTGGAAAAAGCCCGCAACGGTCAGTTGGCAGAAGAAGAAGCAGACCGACTGGCATCGCAGGCACTGATTAAGAAAGACGAAATTATGCGCCGCCTTCAGTCTGGAGAAAAAGGCTTGCAAACCTACGAGCAGATGGTCAGGCAATTGGAAAAGCAAACCATGCAGCTCAAAATGCAGATAGACCAGTGGGAGGGCGAGATAAAAACACTCAAAGCCCGCGCACAGATCAGTCAGGCAACGCGGTCGCTGCAAGAGCGCCTTTCCCGCACCGATGCGCAGGGGACTCTCGCCCTTTTGGATAATCTCAAAGAAAAGGTAACCGAACAGGAGGCAATCGCAGAGGCATATAACCAACTTTCGGAAGGGCGCACCTCATTAGATGCCGAAATTGACCGCATTTTGGGGACAGACAGCAAAGGCAGCGTCAGCAACGACCTGCAAAGGCTCAAATCGCAGGTGAACACCGCGCCCGAACGCCCGCTCAATCCGCAGGCAGGCACCGATGTAAACACCCCTTTCGCCGATGAACTGGCAAAACTCAAAGCCCGACTGAAAGACGACAAAGACGGTCAATGACAGCACAACTACGCCGCAAAACCATCATTAATGACCCTGTGCACGGGTTTATCACCATACCCAACAGGCTGGTGTTTGACCTGATTAATCATCCGTGGTTTCAAAGGCTGCGCCGCATCAAGCAGTTAGGGCTAACCGAGCAGGTATATCCCGGTGCTATTCATACGCGCTTTCACCATGCGCTGGGAGCAATGTATCTCATGACACTTGCATTGGACAACCTGCGCGCCAAAGGACACTACATCTGGGAAGCAGAATATGAGGCGGCGCTTGTGGCTATCTTACTGCACGACATCGGGCACGGGCCTTTTTCACACGCGCTAGAAACTGCACTCTTAGACAAGGTACACCACGAAGACATTTCCCTGCTCATGATTGAGCGGTTGAACGAAGAAATGAATGGCGCGCTTTCACTGGCCATTCAGATTTTCAAGGGAACCTATCACCGTAAATTCTTCCACCAGTTGGTGTCCAGTCAGTTAGATATGGACAGGCTGGACTATTTGCAGCGCGACAGTTTCTTTACAGGCGTACAAGAAGGTGCAATCAATCCCGAACGCATTATCAAGATGCTAGACGTAATAGACGATAGGCTCGTAGTTGCCGAGAAAGGAATTTACAGCATCGAAAATTTTTTAGTGGCACGGAGGCTGATGTATTGGCAGGTATATTTGCACAAAACCACCGTCAGCACCGAGCAAATGCTCATACAAGCCATTCGCCGCGCCCGCCAACTGTTTGCGCAGGGTAAGTCTGTATTTGCAAGCCCTGTTTTGCGGCTGTTCTTCGAAACAACTGTCAGTTGGGAAGTCTTCAAAAGCGATGAAAAATACGTACAAGCATTCGCGATGCTGGACGACCACGACATTTGGGCTTGCATCAAAATGTGGCAATATGAGCCGGATACTGTGCTTTCGCGCTTGAGCGGCATGCTACTCAACCGCAAATTGTACAAAGTCCGCATAGGGGATAAAAAAATACCGGAAACCGAGATAAAAGCCGAGCGCAAAAAGTGGGCGCAGGCATTAGCAATCAGCCTTAGCGACGCAGAATATTTTGTTACCTATGGCAAACTAACCAATGCAGCTTATCAGCCCAAAGACAAAGGCATTCTGATTGCTACGCGGCGCGGCGAACTTAAAGACGTAGCCGAAGCCTCTGATTTGCCCAACATCAAAGCGCTCTCGAAAATTGTTAAGAAGTACTTTTTATGCCATCCTAAATAAAAGTTTATCTTTGTAAAAATTTTTGGAAGCACACATCCTAAGTGTCTGAATATAAATGGAATTCACGGTACAGCAAGTCGCCGGATTATTGAACGGAGAAATTGAAGGAGATAGTCTGCGCATTATCAAAGGATTAGCCAAAATACAGGAGGCCACCGCAACCGACATCGCATTCTTGGCTAACATGCTCTACGAACCTTATGCCTATACCACCGAAGCTGCAGCCATCATTGTCAATAAAGATTTTGTTCCTAAGAAGGAAATAAGCGCGACACTTATTCGCGTGGAAGATGCTTACGTGGCTTTTAGCCGCCTGCTAAGCGAGTATCAGAAACTGATGCAGGCAGCAGGAGTAAAAATTGGCATTGAGCAGCCCAGCTATATTGCGCCTTCTGCACAGACAGGCAGCGATATCTACGTTGGTGCATTTGCTTACATTGGTCAGGGGGTCAAGATTGGCAGAAATGTCAAGATATACCCGCAGGTACACATTGGCGATAACACCGTCATTGGCGACAATACGACCATCTATGCAGGTGTAAAAATTTATCACAACTGCGTTATTGGCAACAACTGTACCATCCATTCGGGCGCAGTAATCGGCAGCGACGGCTTTGGTTTTGCACCACAGGCAGATGGCACTTATGTAGCTGTCCCACAAGTAGGAAGCGTAGTCATTGAAGACAATGTAGATATTGGTGCTAATACGGTTATAGACCGCGCTACTATGGGCGAAACCATTATCCATAGCGGCGTCAAACTCGACAACCTAATTCAGGTAGCTCACAATGTTAGGATAGGTAAAAATACCGTCATAGCTTCATTAACAGGCATTTCAGGCTCTACCGAAATCGGGGAAAACTGTATGATTGCCGGACAAGTAGGTTTTGCAGGGCACATCAAAGTTGCCAACCGTACCAATATCGGCGCTCAGGCAGGCGTGATGAAGAGTATCAAAGAAGAAAATCAGGTATTGGTAGGCTCACCGGTAATAGATGTTAAAGACTACATGAAGTCTTTTGCCGTGTTTAAAAAATTACCCGAAATAGTTAAAAGACTGGATACCTTAGAAAAAATAATTACCAACAAGTCTCAGGGATAAATCAAATGGAAACTAGACAACATACCATTAAGAAGCCCGTAACCGTTTCGGGCGTTGGTCTGCATACAGGCGTGGTATCTAACATGACCTTTGTGCCTGCCAGACCTGGGCATGGTATCAAGTTTCAGCGCACCGACCTGCCCGGAATGCCAACCATAGACGCAGACGCAGACCTTGTGGTAGATGTATCGCGGGGGACAACCATCGAGCAAAGTGGCGCCCGCATCAATACCGTCGAGCATACGCTGGCAGCACTCGTTGGCTTGCAGATAGACAATGTGCTCATCCAGATTGACGGTCCGGAGCCTCCGATCATGGACGGCAGTTCTATTCAATTTATTGAACAACTCCGCGAGGCAGGTCTGGAAGAGCAAAACGTCATGCGCGACTTCTTCGACGTACCCAGTGGTATTTTTTATTCAGAACCGGACAGAAATGTAGAACTGGGCGCACTCCCGCTCCACGACTACCGCCTGACAGTTATGGTAGACTACAACTCACCTGTACTGGGCAGCCAACACGCCTACCTCAACGACATCAGCCAATTTGCAGACGAAATCGCCTCTTGCCGCACCTTTTGCTTCCTGCACGAACTGGAGATGCTTTATAAGAATAACCTCATCAAAGGCGGCGACCTGAATAATGCCATTGTAATTGTGGACAGGGTTGTAAAAGATGAAGAATTAGAGCATTTGGCTAAGCTTTTCAACAAGGAAAAGGTAGAAATCAAGCAGGAAGGAATTCTGAATAACATCGAACTGCGCTACAAAAACGAACCTGCCCGCCACAAATTGCTGGATCTGGTAGGCGACCTCGCACTGGTAGGCAAACCACTACGCGCACAAATTCTAGCAGCACGACCCGGACATGCGGCCAACGTGGCCTTTGCCCGTAAGATTAAGCGTGCGATGAAAAAAGTACAGGCAGATCAAGCCCCTACATATGACCCCGCGACTACACCTATCCTGAATATCAATCAGATTATCCAAAAATTGCCACATCGCTACCCCATGTTGCTGATTGATAAGATCATCTACTTAGACGACAAGTCGGTTATTGGTGTAAAAAATATCACCATAAACGAATCCTTCTTTCAAGGACACTTCCCGGGTAATCCTGTGATGCCGGGAGTACTGCAAATTGAGGCGATGGCACAAACAGGCGGGATTTTTGCACTGAGCACCGTAGAGAATCCCAATGATTATTGGACATACTTTCTGGGCATTGATGAATGCCGTTTCAAAAAAATGGTACTGCCCGGCGATACGCTGGTTATTCGCTGCGAACTAACTGCACCTATCAGGCGGGGTATTTTCAAAATGAAAGGACAGGCCTTTGTTGCAGGAAATCTTGTTTGCGAGGCGGTACTGACAGCCAGCCTGTTTAAAAAAGACCCGCGCGAGGTATAAAACATACTACTTTTTACATTCTCTTGTATTTTATGAATCCACCTCTGGCATATATTCATCCGGATGCTAAAATAGCTGCCAATGTTACTATAGATCCCTTCGCTATCGTTCACGAAAATACAGAAATTGGCGAGGGCACTTGGATCGGTTCTCACGCGGTCATCTTTCCCGGGGCGAGAATTGGTAAAAACTGTCGGATTTTTCCGGGAGCAGTTATATCAGGCATTCCGCAAGACCTCAAATTTGAAGGCGAGGAAACTACAACCATTATCGGCGACAACACAACCATCCGCGAATACGTAACCATCAGTCGCGGAACAAAAGATAAGTTTACCACCAGAGTAGGTAGCAACTGCTTGCTGATGGCATACGTACACGTTGCACACGACTGCATCGTAGGCGACTACTGTATCATTGCCAACTCTGTTCAACTGGCAGGTCATGTTGAAATCGGCAGTCACGCCGTTATCGGCGGCACAAGCGCTGTACATCAGTTTGTCAAAATAGGTAAACACGCCATGATATCCGGCGGCTCGTTGGTGCGCAAAGACGTTCCCCCTTACACTAAGGCGGGGCGCGAGCCGTTGAGTTATATCGGCATCAATTCCATTGGTTTGCGCCGGCGTGGATTCACATCCGAACAAATCAGCGAAATTCAGCATATATACCGCCTGTTGTACATGAGCGGGCTGAACAATTCGCGTGCTGTTGCCGCTATCGAAGAGCAGATAGCCCCCTCTACCCAACGCGATGAAGTGCTTAGTTTTGTCAAAAACGCTACGCGCGGACTGATGAAAGGGGGTTCCAGAAACGGCACAGTAGATTTAGAAGACTAACACATGCAGATAGCAGTAGAAAACTTAGGCAAGCGCTTTGGCTTTGAATGGATTTTTCGCCGCCTAACAACCACCTTCCAATCAGGGCAAACGCACGCAATTGTCGGGTCTAACGGAAGCGGAAAATCCACTTTTATGAAAATTCTGGCAGGCATCATTCCTGCCTCCGAAGGAAGCATCCGCTACGAAGCAACCTCACCGGAAGACTTGTTTAAAAACATCGCATTTGCAGCACCGTATATGGAGCTGATCGAAGAGTTATCGGTTAGGGAAACCATTCGTTTCCACCATCGGTTGAAACCCTTGCGCACGCAGGCAGAAGAGTTATTAGCCATTATTGATCTTGAAAAAGCCCGCAACCGCGAGGTGCGCTTTCTTTCATCGGGCATGAAGCAAAAACTCAAACTGGCACTGGCACTGTTCAGCAAAACACCTGTGCTGCTCCTCGATGAGCCAACAACAAATTTCGATGCGGCCAACACCAGATGGTTTCAGGATCAAATTCGCGCGCAGCAGCACCGCACGATTATAATTGCATCTAATCTGCCATCGGAAATCGAGCTTTGCACGAGTTCTCTTGCAATTGTAGATTTCAAGTAAGATTTATATATTTGTATAAACGACCTTTGTCCAACTATGATGAAAAAACATGCTTCTTTTCTGATGCTCCTGCTTGTAATGGCCGGTATGACGCTTACGCTGACCAACTGCAAAAGCGGCGGGGCAGCAGCAAAAACACCTTTTGAACTAATCTCGGGTTCATGGCGCGTATCGAGGGTGCTACTGAATGGCAACCCTGATAACAGCGGTAACTATTCTGCATTTCGCATTACTTTTCAGGGCGCTTCAGGCAACCCAACGACTTACAGTGTAACCCCCGGTAATGCACCTGCCCGTCCTAACCTGAACCCTTCTAATACAGGAACATGGGCATTGCAAAACAATAACACACAGATTGTTTTGGACAGAGGTACACCCAACGAGATTGTACTTACCATACTAGAGTCTACAGAGAACAGTTTGCGCATCCGATTCAGGTTGCCACGCAATATTGACAAAACTGAGCCGGAATATACATTTGAGTTAGTCAGAGTCTAAACCTGACAATTCCACTTACAAAAAACTGCCGCCACCAAGAAAATCAACAACAGACTTGCTTGCGATCTTATTTGGTGACGGTTTTTTTATTTAATAACACCTCGCTCGGCTACAAATTGAGCAAAATCATGCTACATTTGTGTAAACAATCTCATATTCATCAAACACATGCGTAATCTCGCACTGTTCATACTTGTTTGTGCCGCATTTTTGATTGCGTGGCGCAATGATTCGCCTTTGGAAACGCTAGTAAAAGCGCTGAGAAGCTACACCGACACCCGTGTAGAGGAAAAAGTCTGGTTGCATACCGACAAGCCCTATTACGCACCGGGCGAGGCTGTCTGGCTTTCTGCCTATGTAAACGAAGCCAACACATGGGCCTCTTCACCTCTGAGCCGCATTTTGTATGTAGAATTAATCAGCCCCGAAGCGCAAGTTTTGCAGCGGCTGACGCTCAAAGTGGACAACGGACGCAGCAAGGGCGACTTGTTGCTGCCTGATACCATTCAAACGGGAAACTATCGCATACGCGCCTACACCAACTGGCAGCGCAACTTCGGCGATTATTCATTCTACGACCGCCAACTGACAATCATCAGCGGCAGCTCGGCCGAAACACCCGTCAGCCAAAAACCGGCGCTTAAAGTCGGCTTTTTTCCCGAAGGCGGTCAGCTGGTAAGTGGCTTTCGCAATCGGGTTGCCTTCAAAATTACAGATGCCTATGGCGAGCCTATCAATCTGAACGGAATTATTCTTAACCAGGACAACAAACTGGCTGCGCGCATGAACACCATCCACGATGGTCTGGGAAGTTTCCGCATAGTACCACAGTCAGGCGACAGCTACACGGCACGCGTCTATTTTCCTGACAGTACCTATCAGGAATTTCCACTACCCGAAATGCAGGACAATGGCATTATGATGAATGTATTGCACAATCCGACGGATACAGCTTATCGCGTACAGGTATATGCAAGCGATGCTTACGTTGCTACCAAAACGGGCATTCTGCTTGCCGTACAAGGGCGAGGCGAAATAGTTTTTGCTGTGCAAGGCAAGATTGACAATGTGCTGACCAATATACGCATCCCCAAGCGGAATCTCCCCGAGGGCATCCTCCAGATCACGCTTTTCACTGAAAATCTGGAACCGATTGCCGAACGCTTAGTATTTAACCGCACCTCGCAGCGCGATTTGCAAATTAAAATTACCCCTTCTGCAAGCAGCATTGGCAAGCGCCGCCCTTTGTCTTTAGACATCGAGACAAGTATCAACGGTGCGCCTGTAGCAGCCTCACTCTCACTTGCAGTGCTAGATGCCGACCGACTGCCCGAAAATCAAGCCTTTCCCGAAGATCTGATGAGTTATATGATGCTGACCTCCGAACTTCCGGGTATGATACGCAATCCTGCGTTCTACCTCCAAAATACTGATCAGTCGTATGAAGCATTAGACTTGCTGATGATGACGCACGGCTGGCGCAGGTTCGTATGGAAGGAAATACTACAAGCCAAGCCTATCAATTACGAATACAAGATCGAGCAGACTTTTACTATTAGCGGACAGGTGCGCGACCGCAAAGGCGCAGGTGCCCCCGATGCAAAAATGACGGTCATGCTCCAAAAACCGGTCAACAGAACCATCCAACTTACAACCGATGAACAAGGTAAGTTCACACTAACAGATTTGGACTTTACCGATTCACTTCAACTTACTATTCAGGCAAGCACTGCCAAAGGAAACAAAGATGTTCAGCTAGCATTAGAACAGCGCAGCTATCCCGCAGTTGCAATGCCTGCTTATATTACGCAGGCTACCACGTCGCTACTTGCTTACATCGAAAACTGGCAGAAGCAAGTACAGGCAAACCGATCCTACGATGGTCTTGCCGATCGTTATTTACAAGAAATTACAATCAAGGACACCCGGATAAAGCCCGAAGAAGAGCTTACGCAAGGTCGCATGCTGGTAACACCAGATGCCATTCTGACTTACAAGGATATTGACTTCACACAAGCAGCCCCGTCTGGTAATGTGTTGCAGGCATTGCAAGGGCGCGTAGCAGGTGTTACGATAGGTGTAGATCAGTATGGCAACGCAACTGCACAAATTCGCGGAGTCGGCTCTATTACGGGTGGTGTAGCTCCGCTGTTGCTCATAGATGGTATGCCAATGAGCGATCTTTCTGCGGCCCGCACAATTCCACCAAGTGATGTAGCCGCTATAGAAGTACTTAAAGGCGCAGGAGCAGCAGCTTACGGCGCCAGCGGCGGCAACGGCGTGATCAATATCGTTACCAAGCGCGGCAATAATATCATAGATTCCGGCAATCAGGTACAGGGTATGTTTTATCTCAAAGAAGCAGCCTTCTACAAAGCCCGCGAGTTTTTTGTGCCCGACTACGCCAAAGAACCTAACTCGCCCAAACCCGACCTACGTACTACTTTGTTTTGGCAACCACTCATACAGACCGATAGTATCACAGGCAAAGCAAAAGTTACATTCTACACGGGAGATAACACAGCCCGTTACCGCTATGTGGTGCAAGGCACAAACGGTTTGGGTACATTCGGCATTAACAAAGGACATCTGACCGAAGTACAGTAGATCAGTTGAATTAACAAAATTTATTACAACTTTAGGGCATAACTTACGTAGATATGTTTGCACCGCCCCTAACGTCTTTTGTTTGTTAATCTGATTTCAGTAATCCTTATGGCATCCCTTACAAATGAAGCAACCCTTACTGCTGCCGTGCCTGTAGTTAAACCTACCGGCTCTCCGGTGATCCGCTGGTCTCAGTTAATTTCTCTTGCCTTGCTGAGTTCATCTATTGCCATTAGTTGGGTGGCTTACCATAACTTTCAGGCACCCCTGTTAGAGCAGTTCGGCTTTCAGTACCTTGGTAAGTTTGTACTGATTGCGCAAGCTATTATCCTGTTTATTGTGCCGCCACTGGCAGGCGCATTAGGGGATCGCTATCGGCAGAAGGGCGGTAGCAGTTTACCTGTAATTATGGCAGGTATTGGTATTGTCGCTATGATTTTCATGAGCGTAGCCACAACTATTGCCATTTCACCTGACGGCATCTTTCGCTGGCTTTTTCCGGTATTAGTAACGCTTTGGCTGATTGCTATGAACATCTTCCACGCACCGGCGCTGGCAGGTCTTGAAGAAATGGTATCCATCAAGAATATGCCCATAGCGGCAGGTTTACTCGTATTCGCCACAGATATTGCCTATTCGCTCGAGCCTGTACTTGTACCAATTGCACAATCGCTCGGCGCACCTGTAACCTTCGCCGCAGGCGGAATCCTCATTCTGATCAGCGGTATCATTTATCGCAACCAAGTAGGCGTACAAGCAAATAAAGCTATTCATCAGGAATCGCAGCAGGCAAAAAAATCAAACTTTGTTGCAGTGTTTTTTAACGGGCTGCTGCTTGGTATCTGTATCACTTTTATTCAGGAAATTTTGCCTACGCTGGCTATCGCCCAAAAATCGCTTATCGGTGGCAATCAACTGGCAGCAGCAGTACTGGCTATGGCAGCTACTTTCGCGCTTTTTGCAGGAAGAATTGTTGTGCGCCTCAACTGGCAGCAATATTTCATCCCGATTGTTGCGCTTGCACTGCTGCTGATGTTTACATTCTTTTTAGAAATGCCCTCATGGCTTTCTGCAATCATCTTAGGGTTATTTATCACCTTACTCGCCTTTGCAAGCGTAACGGCGCTTCCTTCCAGTTTTACCAGATTACGGGCCGAACACAAAGCACTGGGCATCGGTATGTTTCTGGCAGGTTCTGAACTCATGTCGAGCCTGATTCGCGCCGAGTTGTTGCAGTTTTAGCGCAGCACAGGCTTCAGAAAACCAAGGCGAAGCGGCTGTCTCAAAAGGCTGAATGTAGCACAGACTTCAGGCTGTAGATTTTTGATTATCAGTTATTTAGGAAATCACAGACTAAAGTCCGTGTTACTTTTTGAACAGCCACGATTTACCCACGATGCAATTCATCATGGTATTACATCCAATCGCAGTAATTTTGTTTGTGAACATGCGAGCAGATATTCATACCATACTGAAGCAGTACTGGGGCTATGACAGTTTCCGCCCTTTGCAGGAGGATATTATCCGCCATGTACTGACAGGCAACGATGCGCTGGCGCTGCTACCTACGGGCGGCGGGAAATCGGTATGCTTTCAGGTTCCTACACTGGCGATGGGCGGGCTTTGTATCGTCGTTTCGCCGCTGATTGCCCTGATGAAAGACCAGGTTGAGCAGCTCAACCAACGCGGCATTCATGCTGTAGCGGTTTACAGCGGCATGTCGCCCCGCGAAATAGATATTGCTTTAGATAATTGCATCTATGCGCAAACAAATCCTGTGCGTTTCCTGTACGTTTCGCCCGAGCGGCTGCAAACCGATCTGATGAAAGCACGTGCAAAGCAAATGAATATCTGCCTGCTGGCGATTGACGAGGCGCACTGTATCTCGCAATGGGGCTACGATTTCCGCCCGCCCTATTTAGAAATTGCTGCCTTTCGCGAGCTTATCGGTATGAATGTGCCCTGTCTGGCGCTAACAGCCACAGCTACGCCCCAAGTACAGCAAGACATTCAGGAAAAGCTGCACTTTGGCAAAGGCAGCCGTGTTTTTCAGAAAAGTTTCCTTCGCGACAATCTCTCCTATTCGGTTTTTGAAACCGAAGATATTTACAATCGCCTTTTAAGGATTTTGCAAGGTGTAGCAGGTACTTCGGTCGTGTATGCCAACACCCGCCGCGAGACTGAGCAAATTGCCCGATGGCTGCAAAAAAACGGCGTCTCAGCCGATTGCTACCACGCCGGATTGCCTAACAAAGAACGCGCCGCACGGCAGGAGGCATGGATTAAGGACAAAACCCGCGTGATTGTGGCTACGAATGCCTTCGGTATGGGCATTGACAAGCCCGATGTGCGCTCGGTGGTGCATTTAGCGCCGCCTGCTTCTCCCGAAGCCTACTATCAGGAAGCAGGGCGCGGCGGCAGAGACGGCAAACGCGCCTACGCTGTCTTGCTCTATCGCCCTGAAGAACTGGAAAATATGACCCAACGAATAGAAAAAAGCTATCCGCCGGAAGAGACACTCGCCACTATTTACCATCGGCTAATGAATTATCTGCAAATTCCGGCAGGTAGCTTGCCACCGCCACAAGACTTCGATTTTGAACACTTCTTGCAAACTTTTAAAGATGCTCAATTAGATATTCCCGCAGCTATTGCCTTTCAGTCTATTCGCCGCTTGGAGGAGCTTGGGTTGCTGCAACTCAACAACGACGAAGAAACACAGGACAAATTCATGTTTCATGCGGGCTATGAAGAGGTCTATCGCTTTCAGGTAGCGCACGCTGCCTTTGAGCCTGTGCTTAAGTATTTGATACGCAGTTTTGGAGGGCAGGCTTTCTCTGCATTTGTGCCTTTTTCGGTCGGCCGCGTGGCACAATCGCTGAAAAAAGAGAATGCCGACATCAGCAAGCAGCTATTCGCGCTTGAAAAGCAGGGTATCATTTACTATGTTCCTGCACAAACGCTGCCGCAGTTGCAACTGCTTATGCCACGCATGACGGCTGCCAACTTTCAAATCAACCGCAACTATTACAAACAGCGCAAACAGCAAGCGATGGACAAAGCAATGGCTGTCATTGGCTACCTGCAAACCAAGGGCTGCCGCCAGCAGGCACTCCTTGCCTACTTTGGTGAAATCCGCGACATACCTTGCGGCATTTGCGATAACTGCTTAGCTGCAAAAAAGCAGCGGAATACTAACGAAGCAGCATCATACAGAAAAGAAATCCTGCAAGCGTTAGCTGGGCAGCCTCTCTATCCGGAAGCATTACTGCACAGCCTTTTACCACAAGACGAAAATCTGTTTGCTATTGTGCTGCGCGAGCTTGTCGCGGCAGGCACAGTACGCTATCTGGAGGATGGTCAAATGATACTTAGCTGAATCTACGCCAAAAATCTGCCTGTGTCGGCTTACTTTTGGGGCTTGCAAAAATCAATTTTGACAATCCATCACCAAAAAACAATGAGACGAGTAGTAGTAACAGGTATGGGGGCGCTGACTCCCCTTGGCAATAATGTATCCGACTTTTGGAACGCGCTGATCAACGGCAAAAGCGGAGCAGCGCCTATCACTAAATTTGATACGAGCAAGTTCAAAACGCGCTTTGCCTGCGAGTTGAAAAACTTCAATCCACTGGATTTTATTGAAAAATCGGAAGCCAAGCGCTACGATATATTCACGCAATATGCGCTGATTGCTGCCGAAGAGGCGGTTAAAAATGCGGCGATTGATTTTGAACAACTGAACCGCAATCGCATCGGTGTAATTTGGGGTTCGGGCAACGGCGGCATCCAGACTTTTCAGGAGCAGGTTACCGAATTTGTCAAAGGCGACGGCACTCCGCGTTTCAGCCCCTTTTTCATCCCCAAGATGATTGTGGACATTGCTTCGGGCATTATTTCCATCAAATACGGCTTGCGTGGCGTGAACTTTACGACCGTTTCGGCCTGCGCAACTTCTACCAGCGCCATTATTGAGGCATTTAACTATATCAAATGGAACAAGGCGGATATGGTCATTACGGGCGGTTCGGAAGCGCCGATTACCGAAAGCGCCATCGGTGGATTCAATGCAGCCAAAGCGCTTTCTACCAACAATGACAACGCAGCTACTGCCTCGCGTCCTTTTGACGTTACGCGCGACGGCTTTGTGATGGGCGAAGGTGCGGGCGCACTCATACTGGAAGAACTGGAACACGCTAAACGCCGCAACGCACCCATCATCGCCGAAGTAGTAGGCTGCGGCGCGGCTGCCGATGCTTACCACCTCACAGGCTCGCACCCCGAAGGCGAAGGCGCATACTTAGGCATGATGGCAGCGCTGGAAGAAGCAGGAATTACCCCGCAGCAGGTGGACTACCTCAACGCCCACGCTACCTCAACGCCGCTGGGCGACATCAGCGAATTGAAAGCTGCCCTGCGCGTGTTCGGCGCAACGCAAAACCTGAGCATCAGCGCTACTAAGTCTATGACAGGGCACTTACTCGGCGCAGCAGGTGCGGTAGAAGCCATTGCATCCATCCTTAGCACCGTCCACGATCTGATTCCGCCAACGATCAACACTACCGAAATAGAACCTGAATACAAAGACCTGTTTCATTTCCCGATAGGTAAAGCTGTTGCTAAAGAAGTGAACTACGCTATGAGCAATACCTTCGGCTTCGGCGGGCACATCGCAACGGCACTGTTCGCCAAATATCGCGGCTAAGCATAAAAAACTTGTTGCATAGTTTTGAAACTAAATTTTTAGTTATATATTTGTAAAAATTAGTTCAAGCTATGCAACAACTCACCAAAGCCGAAGAACAGGTCATGCAGGCACTCTGGTCTGTCGGGCGGGGGATGGTCAAAGAGATCATAGAAAAGCTCCCCGAACCGAAGCCTGCCTACAATACGGTTTCTACTATCGTCCGCATTCTGGAACAAAAGGGCTTTGTTGACCACAAAGCCTATGGCAAAACGCATGAGTACTTTCCGCTCATCAGCCGCGATGAGTACAGCGCCAAATTTCTCAACCATTTTCTGGGGAACTATTTCGGCGGCTCTTTTGAGCGCATGGTGTCGTTTTTTGTAAAGAAAAACGATATGAACCTTGCCGAGTTTGAGGAGATGATGAAGCTCGTGCAGCAGGATTTGCAACAAGACGACAAGGAAAACCCTAATAGTTAATGCGCTATGCTGTACTACCTGCTCATTACCTCGCTCAGCCTCTTACTGTTTTGGTTTACCTACAAGGGACTCTTGCAAAGCGATACCCTCTTCTCCCGAAACAGGCTGTATTTGCTGGCCACCTCATTCATTGCGCTGGCGCTGCCCTTTGTAGATCTTAGCGGACTTATCAACCGCTTTTTTATACCACAAGAAACGCTGCCACAAACCCTCCCGCTGCCCTACTACACCACAACTATTAGCGTAGAAGCACAGCACAAAGCAGCAGCCTGGGAAGTTGACGAAATCTTGCTCTTTGTCTGGCTTGCAGGCGCAGGGCTGCTGATGCTCCAAAGCGCTTTTCAGGTTGGGCGACTGTATCAGTTTGTACAAGCCCAAAGCAGGCATCAAAACCTCGCAACACCCATTCCTGCGCTGTCTGCTGCTATACAGGACATTACCCTCATTCCGACACAGGGCAAACTGCCGACTTCCTCCTTTGGGAAATGGCTCTTCTGGGATAATACGCAGCCGCTTGCCGCCCACGAACTGGAAAGCATCTTGCTGCACGAATATGCGCACATCAGGCAGGGCCATACCTGGGATGTGCTGTACATGGAACTGTTCCGCGCTCTGCTCTGGTTTCATCCCGTTGCGTGGCTGTACGTCCGCGAACTACGCGCGCAGCACGAATACCTCGCCGATGCAGCGGCTACGCGCAATACCGCACCGCAGGCATACATCCGCCTGATGGCAATGGCGACCCTTCAAAGCAATCATCTTCAGCCCATTCATACTTTCTTTTCTGTTTCATCTGTCAAAAAACGTATCGTCATGTTAACTAAACCCAAAACATCGCTTTTACGCGGTCATTTGAAGACCGTAGCCGCCCTTAGCATTGTAGCTGCTGTAGGCATTACTGCCGCCTGTACCAATTCGTTAGACCGCCTCATGCGCGACCAGCAGGTAGCCGAAGCCAACAAGTACGAAAAAATTGCGCCTGCCTCAACCGACAGCGGCGCTGATGAAATTTTTACTGTCGTAGAGAAACCCGCTGAGTACGAAGGCGGAATAGCCGAGTTACTGAAAGTCATTAGTAAAAATCTGCGTTATCCCGCCGAAGCCCGTCGGGAAGGTGTGCAAGGCAAAGTATTTGTCCAGTTTGTCATTGACGAGCAAGGCAATCTCATCAGCCCTGAGGTAGTCAAAGGCGTTAGCCCCGAATTAGATGCTGAAGCCCTGCGCGTGATCCAACTAAGCGGCAAATGGACTCCCGGCGAGCAGCGCGGCAGAAAAGTAAAACAACGCATCGTATTGCCTATCAGTTTTGTGTTGGGCACGGGCAACCCTACAACTATTTCCGTAGGCGAAAATCAACCATCATTTGGTGCTGTAATGTCCCAAATGCCCCATCCCATTCCTGCTGATTTCAACGGTTTGATTCTCATTGACGGCAAGGAATCCTCTATGGAAGAATTAAAGGCGCTTCCGGTAGGTAGTGTCAAACGTATACAAGTTACAAAATCAACAGAACAATTAGCCGGATATGGCGCAAAAGGTAAAAACGATGTATTAGAGATTACTACAGGCAGCACACCGATTGTACGTAATCAGGTCGCCCAAATCAAAGTTGACCCTAACGACATCATGTATGAGGCATCCGGCAATGGACTCACTGTTCCGGGAAAAAGATTTGACAAACTTGCCGAACCACAGGGAGGTATGCAAAACTTCATGACCTACATTGGTAAAAACCTGAAATACCCCGCCGAAGCTCGCCGCGCAGGAGTAGAAGGAACAGTATATGTTGCGTTTGTCGTAGATGAACAAGGCAATCTGACAAACCCGAAAGTAAGAAAAGGTTTAAGCCCGGAGTTGGATGCTGAAGCGCTGCGCCTGATTCAAAACAGCGAGCGATGGAATCCTGCCGAGAGCGAAGGCAAAAAAGTGAAGCAAAGCATCATTTTACCTATCAGCTTTAAGTTAGGCGCGGCAGAATAGCGCATTCGAGGAGCAGACACAAAGAAAGAAATACGTTAAACAAGTACAAAATCCCGACAGACGCGCAGGTATCTGTCGGGATTTGCATTATCTTTCACACACAAACATTATCTTTCACACACAAAATTATCAATAAACTTCATCTACTGCTTTCTATGAAGGTTTTATGCTATTCTCTCAAGCCCTTCGAACGTCCGGGAATGATCCAAGCCAATCACCGCAAACATGAGCTGGTATTTAGCGAACAAAGCCTGTCGCTTGCCACAGTCGGACTTGCCGAAGGCTGCGAAGCGGTATCTGTTTTTACAAATGACGATGCTTCCGGCGAGGTACTCAAAGCCTTGAACCGATTGGGGGTAAGCTACGTAGCCACCCGCTCGGCAGGCTACAACCACATAGACCTGACTACTGCCCGTCGGCTGAACATGCGTGTAGCCAATGTACCCGCCTACTCGCCCAATGCTGTAGCCGAACAAGGCGTGGCGCTGCTCATGGCGCTCAACAGGCGCATCGTAGAAAGCCAGATGCTGATGAGTTTGCAGGATTTCCGATTAGATGCCCTCACAGGATTCAACATCCACAACAAAACCGTCGGCATCATCGGTACGGGACAGATCGGGATTGCTTTTGCCCGCATCATGCAGGGATTTGGTACGCACCTGCTCGGCTTCGATCCACAGCCCAACCCCGAAGCGGAGGGCATCGGCTTGCGCTATGTGCCGCTGGATGAGCTGCTGCGCCAAAGCGACATTATATCTATCCACTGCCCGCTCAACGAACATACAAAATACATGCTCGATGAGCCACAATTTGCCCTGATGAAAGAAGGTGTGTATCTTGTCAATACTGCTCGCGGCGGTATCGTGCGTACATCAGCATTAATTAAATATCTGAGTTCAGGTAAAGTCGGAGGGGCTTGCTTAGATGTATATGAGCGCGAACAAGGCTTATTCTTCGCCGATCACAGATTTAGCATTTTACAGGATGAAGAATTTACCCGCCTACGCAGTTTCAGAAATGTGCTGATGACAGGTCATCAAGGATTTCTAACGGTTGAAGCGCTGCAAAATATCGCTGAAACAACAATCAAGAACCTCGACCAATGGGAGAGAGACGGATGCTCCCCCAATGATTTACAAGACTAAAACCAATGAAATATGAAATATTCTCTTTCGCTCGGTAAGATTCTGGGCATTCACGTACAAATTCACTGGACGTTCCTCATCCTAATTGGTTGGATCGTATTCAGCAACTTGAGCGCGGGCAACTCGACAGAACAAACTCTTTGGGCTGTTCTTTTCGTGCTCACCATTTTTGCCTGTGTAACGCTGCACGAGTTTGGTCATGCACTGGCAGCTCGTCGCTATGGCATTGCCACGCAAGACATCACCCTGCTGCCGATCGGTGGTTTGGCGCGGCTGGTCTCAATGCCCGAAAAACCTTCGGAAGAACTCGTAGTGGCGCTGGCAGGGCCTGCTGTAAATATTGTCATTGCTATCCTGCTGTATCCGTTTCTGCACATCACGGAAAGTACCGTTGCAACAATGAGTTTGCGAGCCGTTGACAGCGATAGTTTCTTAGTTAGCCTGATGGCTGTCAATTTATGGCTGGCGGTGTTCAATATGATTCCTGCCTTCCCAATGGATGGGGGGCGCGTTTTGCGGGCTGTTTTGTCTTATCGCATGGAACGCGCAGTTGCTACGCGCATCGCCGCAGGCATAGGGCAGTTTCTTGCTATTGGTTTTGTTATTATGGGCTTCTTTGGCAATCCTTTCCTGATTTTTATCGGCTTTTTTATCTTCCTCGGCGCACAGGGCGAGGCAGAATTGGTACAGACTAAGTCTGCTTTGCAAGGCTACCGCGTTGGCGATGTACTCATGCGCGACTTCAACATCTTGCCAACTACCGCACCAATACATGCCGCAGTAGAGTTGCTCCTCAATGGTCAGTCGCGCAACTTCCTGATTGTAAACGGCGAGCAGCCCGTTGGTACGCTTAGCCGCGATGAAATTGTACGGGCGCTTTCGCAGCACGGTGCATCTGTTCCCGTAGGGCATGTAATGAATACGGACATACAGTTTCTGCAAGCAGAAATGCCGTTAGAGGCAGCTTGGCAGGCCATGCAACAAAACAGGATAGAGTTTGCGCCTGTGATGCAGGGTCAACAACTGGCGGGCGTGATAGATGTAGAAAATATTGCCGAATTTATGATGGTTCAAAGCGTGTTGAACGCATCGCAACTGCGCGGCAGCCTTGAAGCAAAGCCCGCATAGACATCCCTGTATGTAATTTTTCAACTTTCGGTGAATCTGTCGTACTTTTAGGTACAATTTTTATGGTATTTATGTTTGTGCTGTCGCTCCCAACTTGCATAAATACCTAAAAAAGTTTGTACTTGAAACGCCATGATTTACCGACTTGCTCGATATATATCGCTATCTGTCAGTTTGTTTTTTTTAACCTATGCTTTACAAGCCCAGCTGCCCAATTATAGACAAGAAGAACTCAACGTGCTGAAAGCTATTTTTGACCAAATGGGCGGCGCAAATTGGACAGGCGCAGGTATGCCTTGGCCTGTGAATGCCGCCAACGCCGCTTCTACTTTCCATACATGGGCAGGCATTACTTGCGTGCCTAATGATAGCACGGGGAGAATCGTTAAAATCGCTCTGCCGGGACGAAAACTTACAGGCAAATTGCCTGCCGACATCAACAAATTGATAGAATTGACCGAATTAGACCTCTCGGATAACAGCATAACAGGCGAAATACCCGCTTCGTTGGCTTCTTTGACCAAAATCAAATCTATCAATCTTAGCAAAAATAAAATCACCAAAATTCCCAGTTTTGCCGCCAACTCTTCGCTGCAAACGCTCAACGTGGCTAACAACAATTTAGAGTTTGACAGTTTTGAACCCAATATTGGCAGAGGATTCACGCTAATCCCACAAGACAGTATCGGCAGGGATACGGTCATCGTATTGAATGAAAAGGATGTTTTCCGCTTCGACGGGCAGATCGGCGGCTCGGCTAATGTGTACCAATGGTTCAAAGACGGGCAACCTTTTGGCACAGCAAGCCCTAACGCAGGTATCCTTGAGTTTCCCGACGTTACGCGCAATCTACACGACGGACGATTTGTGCTTCGCATTACCAATCGCTTAGTTACAGGCGTTGCGTTGTTTCGCCGCAACATCCGCATTATCGTTACTCCTTGTTTTATCACCGGCTCGCGTATAGCCCCTGAACGGACGATTTACTGTGAAGGAGCGCCTGTGCCAACTTTTACAGGCGATCCGGCATCAGGCGCTGTGGGCACGCTTCGCTACCAGTGGCAGCGCTCCACCGACAGCCTCTCGTGGACAGATGTAGGCCCCAACAGCAGCAACTACCAGCCAACAGTTATCGGACAGAGTATCTTCCTGCGTCGCCTCGCATTAGATGACCGCTGCGTAACCGATACAAGCAACGTTATCCGTATTCTCTTTGTGCCACGCATTCGCAACAACGAAGTAGGAGCATCTTATATCTATTGTCCCGGCGACAGCATCCGTACTTTTACAGGGCTGCGCCCGGTAACAGGCGGCGACGGCAACTACCGTTTCCAATGGCAAAGTTCTAAAAATAAAATAGACTGGTTCGACGAAGATGCTACGCCCAACTTCCGTCCGCAGGCGTTAGAAGACACGACCTATTTCCGCCGCATCGTTTCCGATCGCTCTTGCTCTGTTGATACGAGTAATGTACTTCGGGTGGTCGTATCGCCTGAATTCGGTCCTAATGTAGTTGGCTTTGACCAGATTCTCTGTCCCGGGCAGCGTCCACTGGCTTTGCGCGATACCATACGCTTGGATTCTACTGCCGCCGCACGCGATACTGTTAACTTTCGATTCCAATGGCAACGTTCTACCGATCGCCAAGTATGGGTACGCGCCGACTCCATGACACGCGCCGACACATTTTCCATCTTCCAGCCCCGCGTACT
Source organism: Rhodoflexus sp. (assembly GCF_053489755.1). NCBI lineage: Bacteria > Pseudomonadati > Bacteroidota > Cytophagia > Cytophagales > Thermoflexibacteraceae > Rhodoflexus > Rhodoflexus sp. The sequence goes on along the minus strand of NZ_JBRCHD010000019.1, from coordinate 14,222 downwards.
GACCACTACCACCTATTTCCGCCGGCTGGTTATTAGCCCTTGCGTTACCGATACGAGCAATATAGTAACCATTGCCATAGCGCCGCCTATCGAAGGCAACTTCATTGAAGCTGACCGCGAAACACTTTGCGATAACGATACGCTACCCGTCAAACTTCGCGGCATCATTCCCGAACCCAAAGGCGGAGGGGGCGAATACAGGTATGTCTGGCAAAGCTCGCTTAATGGGCGGGATTGGAACGACCGCGCTAGTTCCGATACACTCGATTTGTTCATTCGCGACGTTTCGGATACGACACTCGTGCGACGCATTGTGCGCAGCCGCTGCTACTCCGATACCAGCAATGTTATTCAGATCAATCGCGCCTTCGACTTTGGCGAAAATACAGTAACAAGCAGCAACCAAACCATCTGTGTAACTGATACCCCGCCGCGGATTGAAGCCAGCCGTCCTTCAGAACGCGGCAGGTTCGACATCCAGTGGCAGATCTCACCTGACTCTATCAACTGGGCAAATGTAGATTCAACACTTAGCCAATTGGACTTAGGGCGCGGCGTGGACTACCGACCCGATACGCTGCGGCTCCCGCTGCAATACTTCCGAAGATTGATCAATAATGGCTGTCGGACAGATACCAGTAATTTTATGGCGCTGCGCGTAGTGCCGCGTTTGGCGGGCAATCGCATCGGGCCTGTTACACAAGAAGTTTGTGAAGACAGCCCTATTGAGGCATTGCGCGGTCAGCAACAACTGACAGGAGGCGGTGGTAACTATCGTTATCGCTGGGAAGTGTCTAACGACAGTGTGCGATGGGCGCTTGCCGATACTGCTGCTGTTTTCCAACCGCAAGGGTTGGTTCGCACAACGCTTGTTCGGCGAATTGTGCAAGCGGCTAATTGCGCCCCCGATACAAGCAATATGGTGCAAATTCGCATTATCAACCGTTTGGAAAACAACCGCATCCGCGACAATCAGGAAGTTTGCTTCGGGGTAGTTCCCGATACGCTGCGCGGCAGCGTTCCTACAGGCGGCAATGGCCAGTATAGCTATATCTGGCAACGCGAAGTCAGCCCTAATGTGTGGGTCACTGTTGGCGCAGAGCGCGACCACTTCCCCGATGTGATTCAGTCGACGCGTTTCCGCCGCATCGTCTCTACGCAATGTTTTACAGATACCAGTCAGGCGGTTAACGTATTTGTTACGCGTCCGATTCGCAATAATATCATCCTGACGACTAACCTGACCGTTTGTCGCGGAGCGCAACCGGATACGATTAAGGCTTCTATTCCACAGGACGGCACTGGTGTATTCGAATATCAGTGGCAGATCTCTACCAACCGAACTACTTGGCGCGATATTCCGCGCGAGGTAGCCCCGTTCCTGCTGCCGCCCACACCTGATACAACGAGTTTCTATCGGCGTATTGTCCGCAACAAGTGCTTCAGCGATACGAGCCTGTCCGTTCCGGTGCGTGTATTGCCTTTGCCTCGCGTAAATGCCGGCCCTGACACAACTGTGATCTTTGGCAGAAGCGTCCGACTGCGGGCTACAGGCGCAACTCGCTACATCTGGACACCACGAGACGGGTTGGATAACGACTCAATCGCCACTCCGCTGGCAAGCCCTCGTGTCAATACGCGCTACATCGTTCGCGGCATTGATGCGGCAGGCTGCGTTGGTGTAGATACGATTGAGGTGCGCGTAGCTACCGATCCGAACTTATTAGTTGATATTGTGGACGTTATTACGCCAAACGGCGACGGACTCAATGACTTTTTACACATCCGAAACATCGAGTTGTACCCGCAAAATACGCTGATTATTTTCAACAGATGGGGGCAGGAAATCCTCCAACGCCGCAACTATGCCAACGATTGGGACGGAACGATAGACGGTAAAACACTGCCCACGGGCGTATATTTCTACATTTTCCGGATAGAAGGCAGTCCGCTACCGAAAACGGGATCATTCACGTTACTCAATTAAAGCACTATGAAGAAGGTTCTACTGATATGTGCGTGTTTTTTCGGGTGGATTGCATTCGCTCATGCGCAACAAGTGCCGCTATATAGCCAGTACTTTCACAATCCGTTTATCTACAATCCCGCATGGGCAGGTTTGGAGAAGTTTGCCTCTGCTAACCTGACTTTTCGCCGCCAATGGGAAGGGCTGGAAGGCGCACCGCAAACCATACTTGCTACACTCGATTTGCCCTTTTATGAAAACCGCGCCGGTTTTGGTATTAATGTTTTTCAGGACAGAATAGGCCTGTTTCAGCAAAATAAAGTACAATTCAGCTATGCCTATCACCTGTTCGAGTTATACGAAAACAGTTCAGTATTCTCTTTCGGATTAACGGGAGGCTTGATTACTAACCGGATTGACTTCAATAATGCCTTCATTCTCAATCCCAATGATCCACAGATATTGAATAATACGGGTAATTATCAGGGGCTGGAGTTTACCTTTGGAATGAACTATATTTTTCAGGATAAGTTCCAGATTGGATTTACTATGCCGCAATTCCTGACCACAGGTATCCGCACGATTGATAACAGCACCAACGATATTCAGTTGCAGCCGCATTTTCTGCTTGCAGCCCGCTGTACGCTGAAGACTTATGATGAGATTCACAGGATAGAGCCGATGCTGATGCTGCGCAAAGTAGGGAATGTGCCGCTTCAATTTGATATTGGTGCGCAATATATTTGGAATAATACGCTTTGGTTCAATGCAGCCTTTCGCACAAGCTATAGCGCTGTAGCAGCTGTTGGGTTCAACGTGAAGAGTTTTCGCATCGGACTTGCCCGCGATTTTGCTGTTTCCGAATTGCAGGGTGCTGTAGGCAGCACCAACGAAATTATGATGGGCTACAAATTCAACCATCTGAAAACTAAAACTTACGGCGCACAAAAAGGGCGCGCTAATACCAATCTTCGCCGCAAAGTGGAGCATCCTTCCAGACCCGGTCCCGTTTATCGCCCCAATAACTTACACTTGAAAAAGAATTCGAAAAAGAAACCCAACGTGAATCTGCGCTCACGTCGCCGAAGTAATTGATTTTGTGTATGCGGATATTTTTGCTGATCTGTCTGCTGTGGGCTGTCTATATACCAACATACGGGCAAGCAAATGATGAACGTTTTCAAGTGCAACTACTGCGTTTGAATATGCAGCGGGATGAAGCATTTCCTGTATTTTACGGCAATCAGTTATATTATCTGTCGGCAAATAAAATGAAGTCGCCCATAGATATAAACAGCAGCGCGGCTTATTATCTTTTGCCGCATCCCGACAGTAGTTATACCTTCCGCAGGCGTGTTTTTTTGGCACAGAAAAGAGAAGAACAGGGAAGTATTGCGGGTGCTTCCTATCTGGCGCAAGACAACATGGTTTTTTACAGCCGTTACTTAGCTAAAGCATCTAAAAAGCCGCAAGTTGCCCGCCTCTATACTGCCCTTGCTTCGGATAATGTTTGGTACAGCGTACTGTCTTTGCTCGACAATCTGCCCGATACGGTTACTGTCTGCCATCCTTCCATATCGGAGGACGGTAGTGCGCTTTATTTTGCTGCTAATCTGCCCGATAACTTTGGCGGCCTCGATATTTACGTCATTCGAAAAGACAGCCTCGGCAAGTGGTCTGCGCCTGTTAATCTGGGTGCAAACATCAACTCTTCTGCCGATGAAATTACGCCTTTTATACACCCCGAAGGCAATTTGTATTTTGCTTCCAATCGCATGAACGGTTACGGCGGCTTTGATATTTACGAAGTGCCTACAGCAGTAGGTAAAGCGCAGGAATGCAGAATTATGCCGCCACCTTTCAACTCAACAGGAGATGACTTTGCGCTGATTATGAATGAGGCGCAGCGAATCGGTTACTTTAGCTCCAATCGAAGAGGCAACTACGACATCTACTCTGTACAGGTTTTAGCACTTCACCGCACACGCAACCTGACCGAAGATGGCGAGAGTTTGTACGGTCAGTTTGAAATGAAGGTAACAGGCACCGTAATAGATACTGCCAATCGTCAGCCGGTGCGTGGTGCATTGGTCAAGTTGCGCGATGTTTATACAGACGACATCCGCGTTGCTTTCACTAACAATACAGGCAACTACCAGTTCACCATTAAGAACGACTGCAAATACCAGATCGGTGTATCTAAGGTTGGCTATCATAGCAATGCGGACATAGAGTTTTCCACAATCGGCATTACCGAGCCTGTAACGCTCAACATAAACCTGCTGATGAGTCCGCCGCTGTACCGGCAATCGCTTAAAGTAAAGGTATGGGAAACGGGCATTGTGCAACAGGCAAGCAAAAATCCGATTAACGATGCTACATTAGTGCTAGAAGATATCAACAGCGGCGAGAAATACGAAAAACGAAGCCAACCTGACGGCTCTTGTCTGTTTATATTAGAACAGGGACGCACCTACAAACTCGTTGCCGAGGCAAGTGGCTATCAGAGAAGTTTACCCTACAGGGTTACGACCAATCCTAAGTACGTAGGACAATTCATCGAAATGGATGTAGAACTGCCGCGCGAGGAAGTTACTAATAACCCTAACAACCGCTATATAAGGACAATTGTTGTTAATCAGGATACGAACCTGCCGATAGGCAATGCCACTGTTTACCTAACCAATTCAAAAACAGGTGAAACGCGCTTTCTCTACACTGACAGTGAAGGAATGGCTACTTTCAGAGCCGATTCAGGGGTCGTTTACAAGCTGGAAGCTCAAATGATGGGCTATCAAATGGAAGACTACATGATTACCGAAGGGCAGGACGTAGAATCAGGCAAAATACAAGACGTACTACTGCCGCTAAAGCCGGTAAACTACAACCCTATCCCCTTGGATATTACCATCCCTACTATATACTACAGTGCGGAACGAGAGACGCTGAGCGATGAAGTCAAAGCAGAACTTAACCGCATTCTACAGCTGTTGGCAGAGTATCCGGGAGTGAAAATTGCCATAGAAGCACATGCAGATTTAAATGAATCGGCGAAGAATGTTTACGAAATCGCCCTCAAACGCGCCAATGCTGCTGCTGCTTATTTGTTTAAGAACGGACTTTTGAGAGAGCGGGTAGTGGCTATCCGCAGTTTCGGAGCAGAACGCCAGCGCCACAATTGTCAGCGCAAAGACTGCACTCCCGAACAGCGCAGGGAGAACCGCCGCATCGAATTTATCATTGTGTATCGGTAGTCCGGATCAGGCTTAGCATCGTATTACACTTCAGTTCTGTTTCGTGCCATTCTTTTTCAGGGTCAGAATCTTCCGTGATACCCGCCCCTGCATACATGATCAGGCTGCGCTCTTGTAACTGCATACAGCGCAGATTGACAAACAGATGGCTTTCATTATCCATATTGACACTGCCTATGTAGCCGCTGTACATAGAGCGGTCATAATTTTCATGGCGATAAATAAAGTTAGTGGCAGGTTCTTTAGGCATTCCGCAGACTGCAGAAGTCGGATGCAGCAGCGAAAGCATTACCGTACCTAACTGCGGGAAATTTGTAGCCTGCATATCTACCTCAAAATCTGTCCGCAGGTGAATCAGATGCCCCGCAGCTACTGTACGCGGACCGTTTTCCTCAAACTCGCGCAAGCGGATTTTCTTAAAACAGTTGATAATATAGCGGCTGACCATTGCCTGCTCGGCAATTTCTTTTTGTGTCCATGAAGCCTGTTGTAAATTATCGAATGCTCCCTTTGCCTGTGTGCCTGCCAGTGCCATAGTGCGGAAGATCTGATGACTGTCTACACTGACCAGTATTTCAGGGGTTGCACCCATCCAAACCCCTGCCTGTGGAATGGCAAAGAAAGAAATATAAGCCGTCGGATAGCGTCGGCACAATTCCATGAAGACATTAACAGGGTTGAAATCCTTAGGCATCATCGCTTCCTTTTGCCGAGAAAGTACTACTTTCTGGAACTCCTGTCTTCTGATGGCTTCAATAGCTGAACGGACAGCTGAACGGAAGCTATCGGCTGAGTTGCCTGTTACCTGCGTTGGAGCAATGTAGCTATGCAGTTGTCGCATAGATACTTTCGCTGTAGAAGTTTCGTTTACAGGGACAATAACAGTGCCTCTTGAGCGCTGTATTTGATCGCTTTTGCTATCGGCTTCCCAAGTCCAATGCTGGTCGGCGGGAATGAAGAAGATACCTTTTGATGTGTCGAAAGGAGCAGCTGCAAAGCCCGGGGGCAGTGTTTCCAAATCTACCTGCTCGTAGCGCTGTGCCTCTGTTGCAAAACCTGCAATCAAGTCAATCCGATTGCGTTCGGGCATTTTCCAAAGCGCAAAAGGACGGCTTTCGCTGCTGATATAAGTCAGTAGGTAATTGATTTCGGCGGATAGATCAACAGAGGCAGCAATCTCAATGTGTGGCTCAGGCAGCATAATATAAAACCTATTTGTGGTTGTAACGTCAAAATGCGGTTTATTGTTGTAACAACTATTGTTGTTTTACAATCCTTTCAGTCCCATTTTGTCTGCCAACCGGCGCAGATCTTCTACTACGGACATCACTAAAGGGATGCCTGTGGTGCGGCGCACGGCTTCTGCCTCGCGTTCAGGATCGCCGGGAATCAGGACGCGCTCGTATCCTTGGGCAGGGGTAGCTCTGCGAAAGCGCCCGATCCATTTGTCCATGTGCTGCTTAAACTCTTCGGCAGGGCGGAATGCATCTATGCGCATAGCGCCCAGAAAATGCCCTAATCCTTCGCCTACGGGGTCAGTGGGGGGAGGCAGGAAACTAACAAAAGGCGGCGCCCAAGGGCCGTATCCTGCACCGGAAAGCACTGCTGAAAAAATATCTACAATCGAGCCGAGGCAATAACCTTTATGGCTGCCATGTTCGCGGTCAGAGCCGAGCGGTAGCAGTGCGCCACCCTTTTTCAACGCGTTTGCATCCGGCGTAGGTAGCCCCTCGCTATTTTGTACCCAACCTAAGGGCGCATCGGCATTGTTGCGTTGCAGAATTTCGAGTTTGCCATTGGCAGCTGTTGTCGTAGCAAAGTCTGCAACAAAAGGCGGTTGCTCTTGTGCAGGAATTGCTACTGCGATTGGGTTCGTACCCAGCAACCGCTCTACGGAAAATGTAGGCGCAACAAGCGGACTTGCATTGGTCATCGCTACACCGATCATATCGTAGGCGAGCGCCTGCATTGCATGATGCCCAGCAATGCCAAAATGGTTAGAGTTGCGCACACTTACCCAGCCTGTACCTACTTGCTTTGCCTTTTCAATGGCTATCTGCATTGCTTTGGGTGCTACCACTAGCCCCAGCCCCGCACCCCCGTCAAGCGTAGCAGTTGAGGGGGTTTCATGCACCACACGAATATGGGGTGTAGTATTGATGCGCCCGGCTTCCCAAAGGCGCACATACCCCGACAGGCGGGCAACACCATGCGAGTCTATCCCGCGCAGATCGGCTACGAGCAATCCTTCAGCAGCCGTTTGAGCGTCTGTCTCAGAGCAGCCAATTGCGCGAAATACCTGATAAACAAATTGATAAAGCGAGTCGTAGGTAAAGGTTTGCACGAGCAGCAAGAGAAAAGACAAGAAAAATTGCGGGCTTTTAACTTGAACCCGCAATTTGGGTATTCAATGATTAGCCGGCTATAACTTCTATGGCTACTTCTTTCTTTACTTCTTTGTGCAGGTCAAGAATGGCAGTGTAATTGCCCAGCATTTTAATTTCGCTTTTGAAAGCGATTTTCTTGCGATCGATATCAAAGCCTTTTTCTTTTAATGCTTCAGACAGTTGGTTGGTAGTAACTGCGCCAAAAATTTTGCCACTTTCACCGGCTTTTGTTGCGATTTGGATCACCAGATCGCCAATACGGTCGGCCAGTTCTTGTGCTTCGCGCTTGATTTTTTCGGCCTTGTGAGCTGCTTGGCGCATATTTTCGGCAATGACTTTCTTGTTTGACTCAGTAGCAGCTACTGCCAATCCGCGCGGGATAAGATAGTTGCGTCCGTAGCCGGGCTTAACAGTAACGATGTCGTTCTTATAGCCCAAACCTACGATATCTTCTTTGAGAATAATTTCCATGACAGCAATTCGATAATTGATGGTGGTTAACTAAGACTATTTGAGCGAATCGGTTACGTATGGCAACAACGCCAAATGGCGGGCGCGCTTTACAGCCTGCGCTACGCGACGTTGAAATTTCAGGCTTGTACCTGTCAGGCGACGAGGCAAAATTTTACCTTGCTCGTTGACAAACTTCAGAAGGAAATTAGCGTCTTTGTAGTCAATGTACTTGATGCCGCTCTTCTTAAAACGGCAGTACTTTTTCTTGTTTTCGTTGTTTCTAACAACTGATTCGTTTACGAGTGTCATGGCTATTAGGCTTCAGTTTCGGTTTTAGCAGGTTCTGACTTTTTGTTGAAAGCACCTTTGCGGCGTTTTTCGTTGTACTCCAAGGCGTGTTTATCCAGCTTGGTAGTCAAGAAGCGCATGACGCGCTCGTCGCGCCTAAACTCGGTTTCCAGTGTTTTGACAATATCCGGTTGACCTGCGTACTCGAACAATGTGTAAAAACCTGTGCTCTTGTGCTGAATGGGATAGGCGAGCTTTTTCAGCCCCCAGTCTTCGTGGTGATACACATCTGCACCAAGCGAGGTTAGTACTTGTTTGAACTTTTCGACTGCATCCTTCATCTGAGCATCAGACAAAACGGGAGTTAAAATGAATACAGTCTCATAATGGTTTGGCTTCATAAAATTTAGCGGCAAACGTTGAAGATTAATTTTTGAGGGGGCAAAGTTAGCCCAAATTATCTGAAAAACAAGTGCTTTGTAAATACTTATTGCGCATAAACGCCCATAGCAGTGAATTTTTCTATGCGTAGATGGATGCGTTCGCGCGGTGAAAGCGCGTCTAATTCGCGAAACTGCTCCAAGATAACTTTCTTGACCGTTTGCATGATGGCGGCCTTGTCTTTGTGTGCGCCTCCGAGCGGCTCTTCAATAATGCCGTCAATGAGCTTGAAAGCCAGCATATCGGTCGCTGTCAGTTTGAGTGCTTCGGCTGCCTGCTCTTTGTAGTTCCAACTGCGCCACAGAATCGAAGAACAGGATTCGGGAGAGATGACCGAATACCAAGTGTTTTCCAGCATTAGTACGCGGTCGCCAATGGCAATGCCCAGAGCGCCGCCCGAAGCTCCCTCGCCGATGATGATACAGATAACAGGCACTTTGAGCATGAACATTTCGCGCAGGTTGCGGGCAATGGCCTCTGCCTGCCCCCGTTCTTCAGCCTCAATGCCCGGAAACGCACCGGGAGTATCTATAAAAGTAACAATAGGCTTGTTGAATTTTTCGGCTAATTTCATCAGGCGCAGCGCTTTGCGATAGCCCTCAGGGTTAGCCATGCCGAAGTTGCGAAACTGGCGCTCTTTGGTGTTGCGTCCTTTTTGCTGACCGATCAGCATAAAAGTCTGTCCTTCAATCCTACCGAAGCCGCCTACCATTGCCTTGTCGTCGGCAATATTGCGGTCGCCAAAAAGTTCGATAAAATCTGAAGTTATGTTATAGATATAGTCCAGCGTGTAGGGGCGATCTACATGTCTGGAAAGTTGCACGCGTTGCCAACGGGTCAGATTGCGGTAGGTCTCTACTTTCAGATCGTTGATACGGCGCTCCAGTACACGCACGGGTTCACTTACATCTACGCCGTTTTCGGTCGCTAGGCGCTTCATTTCTGCCAGCTTGCCTTCCAGTTCGGCGATGGGTTTTTCAAAATCAAGCAACATCTTTGGGGTTGTGTGTTACAATGAATTGGAAGAATTAGTTGTTCATGCTGAGCAGGAAATCCTCGTTATCTTTAGTTCCTTTCATATTGTTGAGCAGAAACTCCATAGCCTCGCTGGAATTCATGTCGGACATGTACTTGCGCAAAATCCACACGCGTTGCAGGGTATCTTTGTCCAGCAGCAGGTCTTCGCGGCGTGTACCTGAAGCAGGTACGTCTATAGCAGGGAATACACGCTTGTTGGCCAACTTGCGGTCTAACTGCAACTCCATGTTGCCCGTGCCTTTAAATTCTTCAAAGATCACTTCGTCCATTTTGGAGCCGGTATCAATCAGCGCCGTAGCAATGATCGTCAGCGAGCCGCCGTTTTCCACATTGCGGGCAGCGCCAAAGAAACGTTTAGGCTTGTGTAGCGCATTTGCATCCACACCGCCGGAAAGGATTTTGCCTGATGAAGGCACAACTGTATTATAGGCACGCGCTAGGCGGGTAATAGAGTCAAGCAGGATAACAACATCATGCCCGCATTCCACCATGCGTTTGGCTTTTTCCAGTACAATGCTCGATACTTTGACGTGGCGCTCGGCCTGCTCGTCGAAAGTAGAGGCGATTACTTCTGCATTAACACTTCGCGCCATGTCGGTAACCTCTTCGGGGCGCTCGTCTATCAGCAGTACGATAAGGTACACTTCGGGGTGATTTTTAGCAATTGCGTTAGCTATTTCTTTGAGCAATACAGTTTTACCTGTTTTAGGCTGCGCAACAATCATCCCGCGCTGACCTTTACCTATCGGGGCAAAAAGGTCTAACAAACGAGTAGAGTATTCATTGGGTTTGTGGCTGAGTTTCAGGCGCTCATTTGGAAACAGCGGAGTAAGGTATTCGAAAGGAACTCGGTCGCGCACCTGCTCGGTCGTTTTACCGTTGACAGTAATTACGCGCAGTAGAGCAAAGTATTTTTCACCTTCTTTGGGCGGGCGGATCGTACCGCGAACAGTATCGCCTGTTTTAAGCCCAAAGAGTTTAATTTGTGAAGGAGAAACGTAGATGTCGTCGGGGCTTGCCAAATAGTTATAATCCGATGAGCGCAGGAAACCATAGCCATCTTGCATGATTTCGAGTACTCCTTCGTTTTCGATGACACCGTCGAAATCGCGGACAGTAAACTTTGGCTGTTGCTGCTGGCGCTGCTGATTGCCTCGTTGTTGTTGCTGGTTATTGTTATTGGGGTTTACACCTTGTCGCTCGTTTTCGAGGCGGCGCTGTGGGCGTTGTTGCTCAACAACCGGAGGCTCCGGCTCAAGTGGTTCAGCTACTACCGGCATTTCCTCTGTTTTTTCTTCAGCCACTACAGGCGGCAGTAAGGCGGTATCTATGATGAAATCCGTAGTAAAATCTTCTTCTACAGGTGGCAAAGCAATCTCTTCGTCGGACAATACCATTTCCACTGCCTCGGCCAGCATTTCTTTTTTGCCTATGCGTGTCCGTTTTTTTTCTGGCAACATCTCCTCTTGTGGCAAGATGCTTTCAGTAGCAGGTGTTTCTTTGCGTGAAGTAACATTCTGGCGTTCACGACGCAATTTTAATGTAGGTGAGCTACTTGTTTCGACTTTCTTTTCAGTTGTTGCAACTTCAGAAGCTAAAGACGGGTTGCCAGCCTGATGCTCCATAATTTTGTTGATCAGGTCTTTTTTGGTGGGTTTACCTACTATTTTAACACCCAATTCTTCAGCCAGTTGCCTGACTTCTGACAAGAGTTTGAGGTTCAACTCTTCAATGCTATACATATGAATCCGGAAAATAAGTTATTGCTGCCTCGCAATGATGCAGCAGGAAGGACAAGAGGTTATAAAAACTGAATCAGAAATGGAATTCAATAAAAACTTTTGCTCGGAACGGCAACAAGGAATAAGTCTGCAATTATATTAGTTCCGCGCGGAATAACCAAATATTGCGCTTATTTTTTGCTATTATTTTTATTTTAATGCCTTTAAACTAACATTGCACAATGAAAGTTTTTTGGCGTATTCTGTCGTTTTCTTCCGCTTGGGTGCGCTTGTTACCTATCTATCTATTATTGCTGCTGCTATCGGTTGTCTTTGGGGCGCTCAACTTTTCGCTGCTGATTCCCTTGTTCGACGTGCTTTTTCAACAGGTACCTGTAGAGACTGCCACTCTGCAAGAGCCTGCATGGGCAGGCAATCTGATGACATATGCTGCCGATTACTTCAACTATCGCCTGCGACTTTCAGTAGCCGAATACGGACAAATGCGCTCTCTTCAGTTGGTGTGTATGGTGCTGGTCAGTTCGGTTGTACTTTCCAACCTGTTTGTCTATCTGGCACAATACATTATGAATCAACTTTGTTATACGCTGATTCGCAATATTCGTTTGGCAATTTTTGAGAAATTTACCTCGCTGCATCTGGCCTATTTCAAAGGAGAGCGCAAAGGCGATCTGCTCTCGCGTCTGACCAACGACGTACAAGAGATTGAGGTAACAGTGGTTACGGTACTAAAGTCGCTTATCAAGGAACCTGTTACAATTGTCATCTTTTTTGGCGCTTTGCTGTACCTCTCGGTAGAATTAACCATTTTTACTTTGCTTTTTCTGCCCATTAGTGGTGCTATTATCGCCGAGGTCAGCAAGCGTTTGCGCCGCGTCGGGCGCGAGCGGCAAGATATGCTGGGCAGCATTGTCAATATCGCAGAAGAAGCACTCGGTGGCATTAAGGTCATCAAGGCTTTTAATGCCGTACCTTATATCAACCAAAAGTTTGCCGAGCGCAATGAAACCTACAGGCGACTGACGCTGAACATAGAAAACAAACGCGACCTTGCCTCGCCGCTTTCGCAGGTACTGGGCGCAATCGTTGTGGGAGGCATTCTCCTATATGGCGGTCGGATGGTCTTCGGAGGCGAACTGGCTGCCTCCTCTTTTATGGCTTACATCGCTTTTTTTACCCAAATACTAACACCTGCCAAGTCAATTTCGACGGCTCTAAGCACCTTGCAGCGCGGAGTGGCTTCTATGGAGCGCGTGTTGCAAGTCATTGATGTGAAGGTTGCTATTAGTTCTGCACCTGATGCCCAACCAATTGCCGGCCTGCAACGTGTGATCGAGTGGCACAACGTATCGTTTTCCTATGGTGAACGACAAGTGCTGCAAAACATCAACCTGCGACTCGAAAAGGGCAAGTCGCTGGCATTAGTCGGACCTTCGGGTGGTGGTAAATCTACTCTGGCAGACCTCCTGCCGCGCTTTTACGACCCGCAGCAGGGCTACATCAGTATTGACGGGATAGATATCCGAAAGATTGAACTGTCTTCTCTGCGCAGTCTTTTTGGCATTGTTACCCAAGAGCCGATAATTTTTAACGATACAGTATTTAATAACATAGCCTTCGGAATGCCGCAGGCAAGCCTTGCGGCAGTAGAAGCAGCAGCCCGCGTTGCCAATGCACACGAATTTATCATGCAGTTGGAAAATGGCTACGACACAGTGTTAGGCGATCGCGGCGGCAGACTTTCAGGCGGGCAGCGGCAGCGCATCAGCATTGCCCGCGCCGTAATGAAAAACCCTCCCGTGCTGATTCTGGACGAAGCCACCTCAGCCTTAGATTCCGAGTCGGAAAAGGCAGTGCAGGATGCCCTCGAAAAGGTGATGCAGGGACGCGCCACGCTCATTATTGCACACCGCCTCAGCACAGTACAAAACGCCGACGAAATTGCCGTCATCCAAGACGGGCACGTCCTCGAACAAGGCTCCCACCGCGAACTGATCGCCAGAGAAGGCTTGTACAGCAAACTGACACAGTTGCAGACGTTTTAGAGGACAATCAAGCCGGTTGAAGACCTAAAGACCACCCTACAAATGTATCACAGAATTATTAGTTTTCAACAAATAAGCGTTCCCGCTTTTTACCGCCCCACCCTTGCCCTCTCCACTGGGGAGGGTTGGATGGGGCAAAACTCAAGAACGGTTTATTCTTGAAAGTCAATAATAGACCGATGGGAAGAGTTAAAAACAAAAAAGCAAGCCCTTGAGAACCAATTAGGCAACCTTACGTTCTATTCACAAATACACCCCTTAGTAGCAGAACAGTTGCAACAGGATTTATTGCTCATAGACCAACAAATAACAGCTATCTGTGAGCGTATAGAAAAAGAACTGCCCCCTGCCTATGAGCAGCTTGTCAGCCTGGCGAGCAGTGTGAAAGGTATCGGCAAAAAAACGGCTACCCACCTGACCTTGCTGACCAAAGGCTTACAGCAATTTACTTCTCACCGACAATTGGCTCCTGACTTCCGCAGAAAAAACGACGCTAATTTACAACTATTTGATAATTAGACATTTGCAATTTTTCAATTTGTATTTTGGGTGTCCCAGAGGTTGGATTCATACCTTTGAGGCATGTTTGTATGCAAAAAGCCCAACAA
>NZ_JBRCHD010000018.1:0-19735 GCF_053489755.1 Rhodoflexus sp. | reverse complement strand
GTTTTACAAACGGGAGAAAAGTGAGTAGAATAGCGGCATGAAGCATGACACGAATCTGATACAAACCAACCTGCTCATCCACGGCGACAATATTCAGGGAATGAACTACCTGTTAGCCAATGGATTTGCACAAAAAATAGAACTGGTTTATATAGACCCGCCCTTTGCCAGCAACAATATTTTTACTTATTCCGACGAACGGACAAGCACCATCAGCAACAGCAAAAAAGACCCGATAGCCTATTCTGATAAGTTTACCCGTACACAATTCCTTGATTTTCTGGGTGAAAGATTGTTATTGATTCGCGAGCTGCTTGCCGATAATGGTTCTATCTATGTACATACTGACTACAAAATCGGGCACTATGTAAAAATTTTAATGGATGATATTTTCGGAATTGATAATTTCAGAAACGACATCACCCGCATCAAGTGCAATCCAAAAAACTTCGCCCGCAAAGCCTACGGCAATATTAAAGACATGATTTTGTTTTATTCCAAGACAGACAGTCCAATTTGGAACGAACCAAAGCAACCTTACACTGCCGAAGATGAGCTAAAACTCTTCCCAAAGACCGATGCAAAAGGCAGACGCTATACAACTATTCCGCTGCACGCGCCCGGCGAAACACAAAATGGGAACACATCGCAGCCTTTTAAGGGCGTACTACCACCCAAAGGCAGGCATTGGCGAACAGATGTTGCTACGCTGGAACAATGGGACAGCGAAGGACTGATTGAATGGTCTGACAACGGAAATCCGCGCAAAAAAATTTATTTAGACGAGCAGGAAGGTAAACGAATGCAAGACATATGGGATATGAAAGACCCGCAGTACCCTGTCTATCCTACCGAGAAAAATGCCGATTTGCTTGATTTAATTATCAAAACATCATCAAACAGAGACAGCTATGTGCTGGACTGTTTTTGTGGTTCGGGTACAACGCTCCGGTCTGCGCATATGCTCGGTAGAAAGTGGATTGGAATTGATGCCTCAGAGCAGGCAATTAAAATGACAACAGAGAAACTAAATAGTATTGCAGGTGATATTTTTACGCCCAAACCTGATTACGAACTTATTCCCTTGCAAACACTTACGACTTACTAAGCCATGCCCTACCAACTCAAAGAAGTAAACGATGCCGCAAGCCGCAAGGCTTTTATCATGCTTCCCGTTAAGCTATACAAGGACAATCCCTACTGGGTGCGCCCCTTAGACGAGGACATTGAAAAAGTCTTTGACCCTGCCAAAAACAAGTTTTTCACTCACGGGAAGTGCATCCGCTGGCTGCTGGAAAACGAAAAAGGCGAGGTTGTGGGCAGAGTAGCCGCCTTTGTCAACGATAAAACCGTGATGCAAGACAACGACCAACCCACCGGAGGCATGGGCTTTTTTGAGTGCATCAACGACCGCATAGCAGCTTTCCAACTTTTTGATACCTGCAAAAACTGGTTGCAGCAACAAGGCATGGAGGCAATGGACGGTCCGATTAACTTTGGCGAGCGCGACTCGTGGTGGGGGCTGCTCACCGAAGGTTTTGATAAAATCCCCAGCTATGGCATGTTTTATCACCACAGCTACTACAAAGATTTTTTTGAGTCTTACGGCTTTCGCGAATATTTCCGGCAGTTTACATTCTACCGTTTGGTAGATCAGGAGTTGGCTTCCGTGATCAAAGCCCGCGCCGAACGCATTTACCGCAACCCCGACTACAAGTTTGTTTGCATAGATAAAGGTAATTTGATGAAATATGCCGAAGATTTTCGCACAATTTATAATAAAAGTTGGATGAAACATGAAGGCGTTGTCGAAATGACAACTGAACAGGCGCAGAACCTCATCAAACAAATGTCGCCGATTTTAGACCCGAAGATTATCTATTTTGCTTACTATAAAGACGAGCCGATTGCTTTCTATATCAATATTCCCGACCTGAATCAGGCGTTGAAAGTGATGAACACCGGTAAATTTAATCTGTTGGGTATCATCCGCTTCCTTTGGTTCAAGCTGACGAAAAATTTTGACAAAATGATTGGGCTGGTGTTCGGCGTTGTTCCTGAATTTCAGGGCAGAGGCATAGAGTCGGCGATGATCGGCTATGCCCGCCAGATTACCGGCGCGAAGGGCTTTCAGTACAAGCACTTAGAAATGAACTGGGTAGGCGATTTCAACCCGAAAATGATTAAGTTGGCGCAGTTGCTGGGCAGCGAGGTTTCCAAAGTCCACACGACCTATCGCTACTTGTTCAACCCGAATCAGCCTTTCCGCAAACCTACGGTGATTCGGTAAGTTTTTGGACGCTAAACAATGCAGCAATGAATTACAATGGTAAAAAATTCAAAATATTGCATGGTGTCCTATATGGTGGAACGTCTTCTGAAACGATATTTCATTATCAACATTTGAGCAATTTATTGACAGCAATCTATTGATGCGAGAAAAAAGTTTATATCTTTGATAGGAAGCGCCTACAAAGCGTGTAGTTGCTCATAAATTCTGTAATTTAACGGCATCAAAACATCAACCTGTAAGCAACGCACCGGCGATTTTTATCTTTTGATTCTTTGCAAAAATGAAAAAAACTACCCTTTTGTGGCTGTTCGTGTGGTTGTTTGCAACAACGGCATGGGCACAAAACGCGGACTCGCTCTTTATCCGCGAAAATTACCAAAAATACGAGTACTACATCCCCATGCGCGACGGCGCAAAGCTCTTTACGCATGTGTACATACCCAAGGATGCCTCGCCGCAAAACAAGTACCCTATCTTGATGATGCGCACTTGCTACAGTGTTGCACCCTACGGGGCGGATAAGTACCCGACGCGGCTCGGCCCTTCGCCGACGCTGATGCGCGACAAGTACATTTTCGTGTATCAGGACGTGCGCGGGCGCTACATGTCCGAGGGGCAATGGACAAATATGACTCCGCATCTACCTAATAAAAAAGGCAAAAACGAGGTGGACGAAGCCTCCGACACCTTTGATACGATTGAGTGGCTGCTGAAAAATATCCAAAACAACAACGGACGCGTTGGGCAGTGGGGCATTTCCTATCCGGGCTTTTATACAGTTGCGGGAGCGCTCAGCAACCACCCAGCGTTGAAGGCAGTTTCCCCACAAGCTCCCGTCGGCGACTTCTTCTTTGACGATTTCCACCACAACGGCGCGTTTACCTTAGCTTATTTTTTTACCTATCCTGTTTTTGGGGTGCAAAAAACGACCAACACGCCCGAAAGCTGGTTCCGCGAAGATGGCATCAAGCCACACACCCGCGATATTTACCAGTACTTGCTCGATTTAGGCCCGCTCAAAAACGCCAATGAACTCTACAAAGACAATTTCTTTTGGAAAGAAACCGTTGAACATCCGAATTACGATGATTTCTGGCAAAAGCGCGGCATCATTCAGCACCTGAAAGGCGTAAAACCTGCGATGATGACTGTTGGCGGCTGGTTTGATGCCGAAGACCTATACGGCCCGCTTAATGTTTACAAAGCCAATGAAAAAGGCAGCCCCGGCGCTTACAATACGCTGGTAATGACACCTTTCGGGCATGGTCGCTGGTCAAGAGACGTACAAGGTCCGACTTTGCACACCAATGTTTATTTTGGCGACAACATCGCACAATTTTATCAACAAGAAATTGAAGCCAAGTTTTTCCGCCACTTCCTCAAAGAATCGGGCGATGGCAAAACAGGACTTCCCGAAGCCTACATGTTTGATACAGGCAGCAAAAAATGGATGCAGTTTGACAGCTGGCCCGCTAAGAATGCCCAAAACCTAACCTTCTACTTGCACGAAAACGGCAGACTGAACAACCAAATGCCACAGGCTGCTAACAGTTTCAGCGAGTACGTCAGCGATCCGGCCAAGCCTGTGCCGCATACCGAAAACCTGCGTAGCATGGCGGGCTTCACGCCTTTTGACTATATGAGCGAAGACCAGCGCTTTGCCGCTCGCAGACCCGATGTGTTAGTGTTCCAAACCGACGAACTGACGGAAGACATCACGCTCGGCGGCGAAATCATGGCAAAGTTGAAGGTAAGCACTACCGGCTCCGATGCAGATTTTTTTGTCAAACTAATTGACGTGTACCCGGGCAACGAACCCGACCATCCCTACATGCCCGACAAACGGATGATCTTGGGCGGCTATCAGCAAATGGTGCGCAGCGAGATCATGCGGGCGCGTTTCCGCAACAGCTTTGAAAAGCCCGAACCGATGCAGCCTAATCAGGTAACGGAGGTGAATTTCCGCTTGCAGGACGTGCTGCATACCTTCAAAAAAGGGCATCGGATTATGATTCAAATTCAAAGCACAGCTTTCCCGCTGTTTGACCGCAACCCACAAAAATTTGTGGAAAATATCTACAAAGCTAATCCCGAAGACTTTATCAAGGCTACACATCGGGTTTATCATCAGCAAGGCGCTGCCTCTGCTATTGAGGTGCAGGTGATTAAGTAACCGCATCCTAAATTTGCGAACAAAATACACGAATTTGATACCAATGACAAATCTCCAACACATCGTTGAGGCAGCATGGGAAAGCCGCGAACTGCTGAAAAATACTGAAACCATTCAGGCGATTGAGTACATCATCGAAGAGTTGGACAAAGGACGCATCCGCGTAGCCGAACCAACCGCCGACGGCAAATGGCAGGTCAATCAGTGGGTGAAAAAGGCAGTCATCCTGTATTTTCCAATCCGCCAGATGGAAACCATTGAAGTCGGACCGATGGAGTTTCACGACAAAATGCGCCTGAAAAAAGGCTATGCCAAGCTCGGCGTGCGCGTAGTCCCCCATGCGATTGCCCGCTACGGCGCGTTCCTGAACAAAGGCGTAATTATGATGCCTTCGTATGTGAATATCGGCGCGTATGTGGACAGCGGCACGATGGTGGATACTTGGGCAACTGTCGGCAGTTGTGCGCAAATCGGTAAGGACGTACACCTAAGCGGCGGCGTAGGTATCGGCGGCGTACTGGAGCCTGTGCAGGCAAGCCCTGTGATTGTGGAAGATGGCGCTTTCATCGGTTCGCGCTGCATTATCGTAGAGGGTGCGCACATCGGCAAGCAGGCGGTACTTGGCGCAAATGTGGTGATTACAGGCTCATCCAAAGTGATTGACGTTACAGGCAGCGAACCTGTAGAATATCGCGGCTATGTGCCTGAGCGAGCGGTAGTTATACCGGGTAGCTACACCAAGAAATTCCCTGCGGGCGAGTATCAGGTAGGTTGTGCGCTCATCATCGGGCAGCGCAAAGAAAGCACTGACCTGAAAACCTCGCTCAACGATGCCCTGCGCGATAATGGGGTAGCCGTGTAATATGCCACAGGATTAATGAAGGTATAAAATCCATATCACCCGGCCTCTTGCTGAGGGTAAATAATACCATTATGAATTGCATGATGGATAAATTACCCCGATGCCATGCAGTAGTTGCTGGCTGCCTAAACACCAACAATTGCAGAGATGCGATTGATCGCGCCTCTGCAATTGTTGAATATGCTTGCTAAGCCCCCACAGTCTCTGTATTTTTTGTCGCTGATTTTTTCTTCTTAATCGTATTCAGCGGCACCAAACGCACAAAATCTGCCTTTGCGATTTCCCAGTTATGCAGGATGTGTTCGGCGGTTTTGCTGCCTGTGTCAATCAGGTAATCCTGCAATAACTCGTGCAGTTCGTTCAGGTCGTCGGGTTGGGGCGCTGCCTCCGTCAGGTATTCCCTGTTGATGAAATCCATGTGCTGCGGCTTGTAGAGGTAAAGTTCGCCGCCGGTCATACCCGAGCCGAGGTTCTGGTCAAATTCGCCGAGGATAACGACTTTTCCACGGGTCATGTATTCGCAGGCGTGCAGCCCTACGCCTTCCACAACAGCATAAGCGCCGCTGTTGCGTACCGCGAAGCGGTCGCCGGCGATGCCGTGGACGTACAGAACGCCACCTGTAGCGCCGTATAGCGCACAGTTGCCGATGATGACGTTTTCCTCAGGGCGGAACCGGACGTGCTTTTGCGGCGTGATGACCATTTTGCCTCCCGACATGGATTTGGCTACCGAGTCGTTGGCTTCGCCGTAGAGTTTTACCTCCATGCCGTCGGTCATAAATACGCCAAATCCTTGTCCCGCGCTGCCTTTGAAGGTAAATTTTAGCGATTTTGTAAACGGATACAGCGATTTGTCTTTGTAAAACAACTGCCGATAGCGATTTTCTTTACGTGCAATTTCACCTGCAACGGTTGCCAGCACAGCGCGGTCGGTTGCGCTGATGGTGTAACTAAACTCCGCATATTGATTTTCGGCAATGGCGGCGCGGGTATCCTCTACAATCTGCTGGTTGAGCGGACTTACGCCCTCAAAAAACGGATTGCTTTCGGTCTGATAGCCGGGCATCGGTTGCCCCAGTACGAAGCTCAAATCCAGATTGCGGCGGTTAATCAGGTCGCGGGCGGCAGGGTTGATGTCCAGCAAATCGGTGCGCCCGATGATTTGGTCTAAGGACTGCACACCCAGCAGGGCCAGCTTGCGGCGCACATCTTCGGCAATGTATTCCAGCATTTTCACCACGTGATCTTTGCTGCCTTTGTATTTGGCTTTGTAAACGGGGTCATGCGTGGTAATGCCTGCGGGACAGGTATTTTTTTCGCAGATACGCGCCATCACGCAGCCCTCTGCCACGAGCAACAACTTGCCGAAGTTGTACTCCTCCGCGCCCATGATAGCGGCAATAACGATGTCTTCGCCTGTGCTCAAACCGCCGTCGGTGCGGAGGCGCACGTGTTTGCGCAATCCGTTTTGCAGCAGCGCCTGATGCACTTCCACCAGCCCGAACTCCCATGGCAGCCCGGCGTGTTTCATAGAACTGAGCGATGCTGCGCCTGTTCCGCCGTCGCCGCCAACTACGTCAATCACATCTGCACCTGCTTTGGCTACGCCTACGGCAATGGTTCCGATGTTTGCGCCTGCTACTAATTTGACATTGACTTTGGCTTCGGGCGAAATTTGTTTGAGTTCATAAATAAGTTGTTTCAGGTCTTCAATGCTGTAAATATCGTGCAGGGGCGGGGGCGAAATCAGATCTATGCCGGGGTTGCTGTAACGGGCGCGGGCAATATCTGCATTGACTTTGATGCTCATCAACTGACCGCCCTCGCCGGGTTTTGCGCCTTGTGCAATTTTAATTTGCAACTCGCTGCCTGACACCAAATAAAGGGCAGTTACGCCGAAGCGCCCCGAAGCTACCTGCTTAGTGGTTGCTGTGATGCCTTCGGTGAAGTAGTAGGGATTTTCTCCGCCCTCGCCGCTGTTGCTGCGTCCGCCGATTTCCTGCATAGCAAGGATGATGTCGCGTTGGGCTTCAGCGCTGATAGCCCCAAAGCTCATCGCACCCGAACCAAAGCGACGGAGAATATTGGCACGCGCTTCTACGTTATCTATGGGCAGCGGATTGGGAGATTTTTTTAGCGTAAATAAGTGCCGTACATTAACGGGTGCCTGTTCAATGCCCATTCTAAGGTATTCATCGTACAGCTCCATATTATTCAGCGCCTTGCCCGTATCGCGCACCAACTGGTGGATGACCTTCGAGCGGGCAAAAGTCATGGAATGTTTTTCGCCCTGTTTACCAATAGTATCTTCGCGGTAGAGGAAATTATTGATCAACTGCTGTTTTTCTTCGTATTGTCGGCAAATTTCCAACTTGGTGAGCACCTCATCGGCAATGCCGCCGATGGTCAACCCGCCGAGCAGGTTGTGCACACGCGGGAAGTAGCGATTGACCACCTCCTTGCTCAAACCAACAATGCTGAACAACTTAGAGCTTTGGTAGCTGCGCAATACCGAAATACCCATTTTGGACATAATTTTCAGCAAACCTTCGTTGAGCGCTTTGAGCAGGTTTTGCTCTTTTTCGTGAGCAGAAAGCTCTACTTTGCTGATTTTATGGGCAATCTCAAACCGCGCCATTTGCAGGGCAAGGTAAGGGCAAACAGCCACCGCACCAAATCCGATGAGGCAGGCTACGTGGTGGGTCGTTTTGATTTCGCCCGAATCAACCACGATGGAAGCCTCCAATCGCAAACCTGCGTCGGTCAGCGCGATGATGACGGCGCGCAAAGCCAGCAGCGCCGGAATCGGCGGGTTTTCGTAGTCGGCGTTGCGGTCGGAAAGAATCAGGACAGAAACCTCGCCGCCGTTGACAGCCTCTACCACATCCGCGCCCAGCTTGTCCAACTTGCGCTGCATCCCTACTGCGCCGTGGCTGCGTTTGAAAGTCGTATCAAACTCAGCAGCCACCGGACGATACACGCCCTTACGCGATTGTTTCAGTTCGCGCACAAATGCCATTTGTCCCAACGAAAGCACGGGGTATTTCAATTCAAAGGCAGGCGGCGGCGGAATGAGTTCCTTTTGGGCGAAAATATTAGGCTTCTTGCCTAAGTAATTCACCATATCGGTTACATTTTTTTCGCGCAAATAGTCAAGCGGCGGATTGGTAACTTGTGCAAAAGTCTGGTAAAAATAATCAAAGAAAGAACGCGGCTCTTCGGAGAAAATATTGATACGCGCTGTATCGCCCATAGAGCCAATCGGTTCTTTGCCTGTGCTAATCATCGGAATTAGGACGCGGGAGATGTCCTCTTCGGTGTAGGCAAAAAGGTACTTTTTATCCAACAGTAGCACTTCCTCGTTCGTGTCGCTACTTTCCATCGGCAGCAACCTTGCGTCGTAGTGAGCGCCAATGTTTTCGCGGGCATCGCTTGGGTCGCAAAAGTTGATTTCGCCCGTAATCAGGTTCATCGTAACGCCTGTTCCGGCATTGAGCGTGCCTTTTTGCAGAATATCAGCCTCATCCAAATTAAAAGAACCTGCTTCGGAAGAGAGGTAAAAATGGTCTTCGGTCATTGCCCAGCGGCAGGGTCGGAAGCCGTTGCGGTCTAATCGCGCCCCGACTTTGTTGCCCGTTCCGAAGGTAATCAGCGCTGGACCGTCCCATGGCTCCATCGCACGGCTCCAAAAGCGGTAAAAATCTTTGTCCGTTTTGGCAGGCGGTATCATAATCGCCAGAATGTCTTCAATGTAGCGGATGCTACTGCGGAAAGCCAGCGCTTCCACCATCTCGTTCAGGCTGCCCGAATCGCTCACTTTGTAATGGTTGAGCAGTTCGTCTTTTTTCAGTCCTAGCGCCTTTTCGCGGGAAAAAGCCCATGAGCGGTTGCCTTGAATGGTGTTGATTTCGCCGTTGTGGCTGATGAATCGGAAGGGCTGCGCTTTGTCCCAAGTGCTGACCGTGTTGGTGCTGAACCGGCGGTGGAAAATGCCAAAGCGCGTTTTGAAGGCAGGATTTTGCAGGTCTAAGTAAAACCGCCCCAAATCTTCGGCGCGAATCAGCCCTTTGTAAACAATGGTATTGGCTGAAAGCGAGGTAAAGAAAAACTCGGGACTATCCTGCGCATCTTTCTGGCGGATGCGATTAAATTGTTTGGCTTGGTAAAGTAGTTTGTCAAAAGAATAATCTGTTCGGCAATGTTTCGGGCGGGCAATGATGGCATGGCGCATAGCAGGCATGGAAGCACGCGCCTGCGGTCCCAGCACATCCATATTAACAGGCACTTCGCGGTATTCTATTACTTCCAGACCCATCAGTGAAAAGGACTCTTCAAAGGTTTTCAGGGCAATGCGCTGTTTTTCTGCGTCGGTGGGCAGGAACAGCGAAGCCACCGCCACCTCGCCCGGCTTGTAGCCGAGCAGGTCAAAGGGAATGTCGGTCATAATGCCGGCACCATCGCCGGTGATGCGATCGGCAGCACAGCCGCCGCGATGCTCTTCACACGATAAGGCATACAAAGCCTGTTGTAAAATCCGGTGGTCATAAACACCGTGTCGGCTGGCGACAAAACCCACGCCACAAGCCGACTTTTCATTTTCCTGAAAAAACTGCCCCATTGCTTACGTAATTTTTAATGGAAGTGGCAATATAATAAATGGATTTTAAAAAACGGGGCTTTCAAGTGGAAAGTTTTGCATCGGGAAAAGGCTCTCTAAGAAGTAATAAACATCTGCTGTTAATAACAGTCAGATATGGAGGGACAAAAAATGCCATCTCTAGATGAAATGGCATTTTTTATTTTTATGACGACAATAGTTACAAGCTACCGGGCCGTATAGCCGCCATCTACCGGAAGGGTGATACCTGTGATGAAGCGCGACTCGTCGCTTGCCAGATAAACGGCTGCATGGGCTACGTCCTGCACCTCAGGCATTCCCGGGATAACGTTCATGGTGTTCATTTGATTGCGCATCGCTTCCGGGTCGGCAGAGGTATCTATAAAGTGCTGTACCAAATCCGTCAGAATAGCTGTTGGTGCAATCGCATTTACTCTGATGTGATCTGCACCATATTCTATTGCTGTAGAGCGTGTTAGGTTAATAACAGCAGCTTTTGAGGCTGTGTAGGGGGCAATGTTGGGGAAACCCACCATACCCGCAATAGATGCCATATTGATGATAGAACCGCCCTTGGGCTGTTGGCGAAGCATAACGGCAAGTGTTTCTTTTAATACATAAAATAAGCCGTCAAGGTTGATTTTATTAACCAGATGCCAGTTTTCTATTGAGCTTAGGTGGGTGATTTTCTGTTCGCCGTCAATCCCTGCATTGTTTACCATGACATCTATGCGCCCAAAATGTTTTTCTATCTGACCAATAACTTGCTGAACAGCTTCATAATTGGTAACATCTAAGTAAAAGAATGTGCCACCGATACTTTTAGCAACAGCCTCACCTTTTTCGGTATTAATATCGGCAATGATAACTTTTGAACCCTGACGGGCAAATTCTTCGGCTATACCTCTACCAAGACCGGAAGCGCCGCCGGTGATGAAGGAAACTTTTCCTGCTAATCTCATGTAAAGCAATGTTTAGTTGATAACTATCTAACGATGCTTTAAATATAGTTCAACTGATGTTTGAAATAACTCTCTGCCAGCAGGTAAATTTTGCGCTTATCCGATATGCGGATATGTTCTGACAGTACTTTGGCAGGTGCGGCCTCCTGAATTTTTTTGAACAGGCGCAGGTAGTAAACATAGGCAAGATATACACCCAGCCGCGCTGTTTTGGGCAACTGGACAATACCTTTGTAAGCATCGTCAAAGTCTTTTTTAATATCGGCTTCAATGGCGCGTTTCACATCTGCTACCGTTGTTCATGTCTCACGAACGACAGCAAGTGAATGAGTTATTATCTTTGTATAATTCCTGCCCTTGCACGTATGAAAATCCTGAGCCGCATCTTCTTTGTTTCATTACTGACATGCTCGTATTAGATGCTTCGGAGAGTATGCTTTCCAAGTGGGATAACGACCTGAGGATCAACATTGCTAAAGACAAAGTTGCTGCCTTTGTGGATTCGCTGCGACGCAATCCGAACGCAGAAATGGCGCTGCGGGTCTATGGTCATCAGTTCGATTTCAAGCAAAAGAACTGTACGGATTCCCATGCAGCCCGGCAATTATTAAAATTGTTTTTCGGGTAAATGAAACAAAAGGCGCTGTTTATACGGTTTTCAGGCGTTTTACAGTGCCAATCGGTAAGGCAGTACAGGTTGATATTTTGATATAATCAGACCTCTGCCGCAGGTTTTACCATCACGACTTGTTCCCTGTCTACCACGACCGCGCCCTCGGGCATTCCCTTAGGTTTGCGGACGTACTTTTTGGGCGTGTAGATAACAGGGCAGAGGGTTTCGTGTCGCCGTTTGGAGTGCCAAGCAGCCAGTTGCGCAGCCTTTTCAATTACCTGCGGCGGGAATGGCTTGCCTGCTTTGTACTTAATTACTACGTGCGAGCCGCTTACATCGCGGGCATGCAGCCAAATGTCCTCTTTGTAAGCATATTTTTGGGTCAGCAGGTCGTTGCTGCGGGCATTTTTACCAATCCAGATTTCAAAGCCCTCAACTTCCAACCGACGGAAAGGCAGTTCGGGATTCTTAGCGGTTTTGCCTGCCAGCCCTTCGGTTTTCAGGTAGCGGCGCAAGTCTTTGAGCCGTTGCTGCTTGCTGATTTCTTCTATGCGACGGTTAATTTTTTGGATCTCTTTCTGTTTGGCGGCAATAGCTTCGCGCTGCTTGTCAATTTCAATCTTGTGATTTTTGGACTTGCGGTAATAAACCTCCGCATTCTTCTGCGCGTTGAGTGTTTCTTTGAGCTTGATTTCCGTGTAGGTATTGCGGTAGAAGTCAAACAGTTGCACCGAAGTCGCTCGCTGCGGAATCTCATGCAGGTTCGCCATGATAATATTTGCAATCTCCTCGTAGCGGTTTGACAATTCCAGTTCAATGAGTTTTTCCTCTGCCTGCCGGATAAAGCGTTCGGTCTTGTGCTTTTGCTTTTCTAACTGGCGGATGGCTTCGGCTTTTTCGTGTTCGAAATAATAGAGCCGCGAAAAGATATAATGGTACTCGTTGAGCGCCTCAATCAGGTTCGTTCCGCGATAAACATCATTTTCCGAAGGAAAAACCGAAAATGAAGCCTGCGAATGGTCGGAAGCTATGAAAAACTGAGGATTTTTGAGATACTCCAACAGTTCCTGCACGGCTTCCCATTGGGTTTCGGGATCTTCGCCTGCGCCTGTGATCAGCGCCAACATTTGGCGGTCAAAAGTAGGGAACGTCGCCTGCAAACCGTTGGTAATGAATGCCTCGCGGCTTTGGTCAATCGGTCGGTCTATGGTTTCTAGCCGCAGCAGACGGTCTTTTTCCTGTTTGTTATGGAAAAGTTCTTCGGGCAGTAAATTGCCCTCTTCGTCGGCTTCAAACAAAATCAGGTTAGAGCGCTTCCCGTGCATTTTGAACAGCAAAACACTGCCATTGCTGAAGTGGACGGAAAAACAACGCTCGTTCAGGTATTGGCGCAGCCCTGTTACTTGCGCTCCCAGTACAGGGCGGAACAGCTCAATGCTATTCTGGCGGGCGCGGCTTACCTCTTCGGGAAAGCTCAGGTAGCAGGCTTCGGGGTTCAGGTTGGCGCGGATATAAAACTGGCGGTGTTCATCGGCGAAGCCCATTATCAGCTCGTCTTTCAGTTGGCTGAAACAGGTAACCAACGACAAGCCAGTGAGTCTTTCGGTAAGCGCATCGGTCAGCAGCCGAAAGATGTAATAATTATTGTGCATGAAGAGGGATAATACCCGACAATGGTTAAATATAGTTCAACTGATGTTTGAAATAGCTCTCTGCCAGCAGGTAAATTTTGCGCTTATCCGATACGCGAATGCGCTCAGACAGTACTTTGGCAGGTGCGGCTTCCTGAATTTTTTTGAACAGACGCAAGTAGTACACATAGGCAAGATATACACCCAGCCGCGCTGTTTTGGGCAACTGGACAATGCCTTTGTAAGCATTGTCAAAGTCTTTTTTAATATCGGCTTCAATGGCGCGTTTCACATCGCCGTTAAACTGATTATAGTCCACCCCCGGAAAATAGACACGTCCGCGTTCGTAGTAATCACTCTTCATGTCGCGCAGGAAGTTGACTTTTTGGAAGGCAGAACCAAGGCTGCAAGCGGCCGGTTTCAGGCGTTGGTACATAGCCTCGTCGCCGTCGCAAAATACGCGGAGGCACATCAGCCCTACAACTTCTGCCGAGCCATAGATGTATTCATGGTAGCGGTCGTCGTTGTACTCATGGAAATATAGATCCATTTCCATGCTGTGCAGGAAAGCGTCTATCAGTTCTTGCTCGATCTTGAAGCGATTGACCGCCCACTGGAACGAGTGCAGCACAGGATTAAGACTTAGCTTTTGCTCTATTGCGGCATAAGTATCTGCCCTGAATTGGTCGAGTAGTGCCTTTTTGTCGTGGTCATGAAAAGTGTCCACAATTTCATCAGCATAGCGAACAAAACCGTAAATCGCATAAATCGGCTTATGCAGGACAGGGTCAAACATGCGAATGCCTAGTGAAAAAGAAGTGCTGTAACTCTTAGTTACAATTTCGCTGCACTTGAGTGTTGTTTTGGTGAACAAGTCAAACATACCAACGATTTGCGTTGTAGATAAGCTGATAATCGTGTGTTAAACCGTTTACTTGCCTGTTTAGTTTGTGGCAAGATAGCAATTTTTTGTGAAACCTTAGCGGATTACTTGTTCTACAACCTGTGCAACAACCCTGCCCGAAATGAGCGAGGGCGGCACACCAGGTCCCGGAACGGTCAGTTGCCCTGTATGGAACAGGTTGCTGACTTTTTTACTTCTCAAAGATGGTTTGAGAATAGCGGTCTGCATCAACGTATTGGCAAGCCCGTAAGCATTGCCCTTAAAAGAGTGATATTCATTCACAAAATCCTGATAGGCAAAGGTTTCTTTCACTATCACATGCGGGCGGATTTCCTGTCCGGTGCGCTGCTCCAATCGCTCCATGACGATGTTATAGTACTTTTCCCTGATTTCAGGCGTATCGGGCATGCCTGGCGCAATTGGAATGAGCAGGAACACGTTTTCGCAGCCTTCGGGAGCAACAGTCGGGTCGGTCAGCGAAGGTGCAGAGGCATAGAACAG
This sequence comes from Rhodoflexus sp., assembly GCF_053489755.1. Lineage (NCBI taxonomy): Bacteria > Pseudomonadati > Bacteroidota > Cytophagia > Cytophagales > Thermoflexibacteraceae > Rhodoflexus > Rhodoflexus sp. The sequence goes on along the minus strand of NZ_JBRCHD010000018.1, from coordinate 5,178 downwards.
CGGGCGCTCCGGCCAGCGCGGCGTATCGTAAATTTCTGCTGCATGGCGGTTGAAGTCCTCATCAAAAAACAGGTTGTGGTGCAGCAAATTTTTTAGGCGTTTGTTGATGCCCAAGTAATAGAGCAGGCTGGAAGGTGCCATTACGCGCGAGTTCCAGTAGTCGTCCGAATAGCTTCGGAAAGCAGCGGGCAGCAGCGCCGTCTCGCAGTGGTGATAGTCGCCGCTGTTGATGATCACATCGGCGGTGAAAGTGCCTTTATCGGTAACAACGGCAGTGATTTTGCCGCTTTTGACTTCCAATTGGCGAACGGGAGTATCGAGCTGAATTTTTACGCCTTTTTCTAAGGCAACGGCGGTCATCCCTTCGGCGATTTTGTGCATGCCGCCCATAGGATACCATGTGCCAAGTTTGATGTCGGCGTAGTTCATCAGGCTGTATAGCGCGGGGATGGTTTTTGCCGTTCCGCCCAGAAACAACACGGGAAACTCCATGATTTTAATCAGGCGATCGTCTTTGAAAAACTTGCGCACATGTGCCGACATACTTTTGAGCAAGTCTAAACGGAAAATTTCTAACAGCAGACGCGGGTCTGCAAATTCGGTCAGGGAAAGGCTCGGCTTGTAAACAAACTCGTTGATGCCGACCTTGTATTTGTAAGCGGCTTGCTTCAAAAACTTGTCTAATTTGGGACCAACTCCCGGCTCTAAAGATTCGCACAACTGGCGGAATGCCTGATAGTCAGCAGGTAAGTCCACGCGCTCGTTGCCTTCCAGAAATACGCTATACGAAGGGTCTAAGCGCACCAATTCGTAGTAATCGCTTACCTTTTTGCCAAACCAGCCAAAGTAAGTTTCAAACACATCAGGCATCCAGTACCAGCTCGGTCCCATGTCAAATCGGAAGCCGTCTTTTTCCATGATGCGGGCGCGTCCGCCGGTTTGGTTGTGTTTTTCCAGCAGGGCAACGTCCCAGCCTTTATTTGCCAAATGAGTAGCAGCAGAAAGTCCAGAGAACCCCGCACCGATTACTATTGCCTTTTTTGCCATGCAGAACGAATCAAAATTTGCTTCAAATATAAACTTAACTGCCAATTGGCAGTGTTGGTTTGGGAAAATGTAGCAATAGCATCAAGGATAAGTTCTATTGTAATCGTTTTACGCTTGACTTTTTAACCGTTAATAATAACACATGGCTTACGCAAAAAAACGGATGCTAATTTATTTTGTAAATAAAAATTACCATCGTAGATGTTTATCTGCCAATAATCTGATGGCAGTGATTTATTCAAATCCCATTACTATCGAATTTGCCTGTGGGCATTGCAGATGAAAAGGTGTAATTTTAGTGGGAAAATATTGTGCAATGATTGCCTCTTTAACCGATTTAGACCTCAACAAGCGCTACAGCTACGCCGATTATCCGATCCGGCAGTTTGTTCTGCACAACGCCTACGGTAAAGCCGATGTCGCCACGCCGTTTTTATTCCCTGAATTAACCATTCCTTTGCAGGATGTTTTTGAGTAAGAACGATATACAAATGATTTCCAAACCTGACGGGTTTTCAAAACCCGTCAGGTTTTTAGCGCTGATTTTGCTGCCGCTGGCACACCTTGCCGCCGCGCAGGAAATCCCTGTGGGTACGTGGCGGATGCACCCCTCTTTCCGACAAATGACCGACCTGGCAGATGCGGGCGAATGGATTTATGCCGCTTCCGTCAATGGACTGATGCGCTACCGCAAAGCCAACGGTGAGGTGGAAACCTTGGACAAAACCGACGGACTGACAGGCAATAATTTCAGCGCCTTAGGTTGGCATGAACCCTCAAAAACGCTGGTCATTGGTTATACGGACGGACAAATTGATTTACTGAACGAAGAAAGCGTTGTCAATATCCGCACGCTGGCAACCGCGCCGCTAATTGGCATTCAGGCGCAGCGCCGCATTAGTCACGTGCTGATACAGAACAACTTAGCCTACTTATCGCTGCCTTTTGGCATTGCCGTCGTGGATATGACCGCCAAACGACTGCGCGAAAATTACCTCAATTTGGGCGGCAATGGCGAAACAGTAGCGGTATTTGAAACGGCTGTTTTACGCGACAGCCTCTTTGCCGCCACCTCACAAGGGCTTCGGGCGACTTCCTTAGCCGCTTCCGTGAATCGCTTGGACTTTCGCAACTGGCGCACCGCTTTTGCCTCACCTAACTTGCGAACCGTCGCCGCTGCAGGCAATCTGCTGCTGGCAGGCGTCAATTTTTCCGATGTGTTCCGCTATGAAAACGGCAAATGGATAAGGCTGCAACTGCCTGTCGCTCAGTACAATCACTTAGCATTACAGGCGGAGAACGCAACTATCAGCCTTGCCGATGGGCGATTGGTTGAATGGACTACAACAGGGCAACAACAAATCATCGCCAATCCCGCGCTTCGCGCGCCGCGAAAGGCTCTGCGCGATGGAACGACCCGCTACGTGGCGGATTTTGCAAGCGGACTTTTGCAAATCAACGGCGCGGCGGTGCGCAATCTTTCGCCGGCAGGCTTATTTGCGCCTTTGGTGCGACGCACAGCCTTTATCAACGACAGGCTCTTCGCGTTCTATGGCGGCTTCACCGCCAACGGACAACCCGAAAACAATACAGATGGATTTTCCACTTTCGCCGAAGGCAGTTGGACAAACTACAACAGCGAGGCAGGCAATCCGAATACTTTGCCGCCTATGCGCGACTGGTTAGCGGCTGTTCCTGCGAATGACGGGCGGGTCTGGCTCGCATCTTTCACCGATGGCTTGTGGAACTGGCAGCCTGCCGAAAACCGCTTGCAACGGATAGCGGATGCGCCCAATGTACGCATTAGCGGGCTGGCGACTGACGGCAACGGCGGCTTGTGGCTCACGGCATTAGGCGCTGGAAACAGCCCTTCGGTATTTCGCCGCGCATCTAACGGCGCCTGGCGCGCCTATCCAACGGGCGCATTCAATGGCGGCAACGCGCTTGCGCCCGTAACGGACGATTTGGGCAATGCATGGATTCCGTTTCACCCTACCACAGGCGGCGGCATGGCAATCGTAGCCGAAAACGGGCGCGTGCGACCGCTGGGCACACAGCGCGGACAAGGCGGACTGCCTTCGCCCAACGTGCTGGCGCTTGCCAACGACCGACAAGGCGCTATGTGGGTAGGAACCGACAACGGACTTGTCGTATTTTTTGACGCGGCGGCAGCTATTGGCAACAATACGGACGGACAGCGCGTCGTGTTCAATTTCCGCGAACTGCTGCGCGGCGAAACCATCTATGCAATTGCAATTGATGGCGGCAATCGCAAGTGGATTGGCACGGCACGCGGCGCGTGGTTGTTCTCTGCCGATGGTTCACAGCAAATTTACCACTTTACCGCCGCTAACAGTCCTCTGCTTTCCGATGAGGTGCGCCACATCAGCATTCATCCGCAAACAGGCGAAGTGTTTTTTACCACCGATAAAGGGCTGGTCTCTTTTCGCGGCACCGCTACCGATGCAGGCAGAACTTTTGCCAATGTTCGCGTATTTCCCAACCCCGTGCCGCCCAATTTCAGCGGGCTAATTGCGCTTGACGGACTGGCGGCTAACGTTTCGGTCAAAATTACCGATGCGGCGGGGCGCTTGGTTCACGAAACCCGCGCCGAAGGCGGCTCAGCCGTCTGGAACGGCTTGGACTATCAGGGACGCGCCACACGCGGCGGCGTTTACTTCGTCTATGCGGCAGATGCCAACGGCGAAGAGCGATTAGTTGCCAAATTTGTAAAAGTAGAATAACATAGCGCAGGTAAACGCAGATTTGACGAAAGAAAAAATCCGCGTTATCCGCATTCTAAAAAGACCTTTGCGGTAAAAATAAAAACCGATGAAAACCATTAGCATATTGAGTTGCGGCTGGCTGGGAATGCCGCTTGCAGGCGCGCTTGTCAAGGAAGGCTACCGCGTGAAAGGGGCAACCCGCACACCTGAAAAATTAGCGCAAATCAGAGCGCAGGGCGCAGAAGCCTGCTTAGTCAGCCTGCCTGCGCAAGATACCAACGACCAACTGGCAGACCTGCTGGATTGCGACCTGCTGATTATCAACATTCCGCCGCAACGGCGCGGCAACGGCGGCATGTCAGCCCACAATGAACACATGGATTATTTGGTGGAAAAAATGCGGCGATGGCAGCGCAACCCACAAGTGATTTATGTCAGTTCCACATCGGTTTACCGCGACAACAACGGCGAAGTAACCGAAACCTCTGCCCTGAACAGCCCCGAAGAAGACGTGATTGTCTATGCCGAACAACTCTTGCAACGCGAATTTGGCGCGGCGATTCTTCGCTGTGGCGGACTGATGGGGCAAGACCGTATTCCGGGTAAATATTTCATCGGGCGCACGGTGGACACAGGCGAAATACCCGTGAATTTCATCCATCAGGACGATGTCATCGGGCTGCTGCTGGCGATGATTCGCAAAGGCATTAGCGGTGAAGTTTACAACGCCGTAGCGCCGCTGCACCCTACCCGCCGCGAAATATACCTTGCCAATGCGGCAAAATTTGGCTGGCAAGCGCCTACGTTTAGAGAACCAGCACAGCCGATTCCCTTTAAAATCGTCAATAGCGATAAAGCCATCAGCCAACTGGGATACCGATTCCTATTCCCCGACCCGATGCGGTTTACGTATGCAGATGACCATACACAGCTCCTGCAACGTTAATTTGGTAACTTTGCATAAATTGAATCCATGATGGAACATCTGCCGGTACTTTCCACAGGCGAGCAAAATTTTGACGAACTGCGCCGCAAAGAATGTGTGTACGTAGATAAAACCTACTTCATTCATCGGCTGGTGTATGTCAACAAAAGTAAATTCAATTTCCTTGCCCGCCCGCGCCGCTTTGGTAAGTCTCTGTTAATCAGCACCCTGAAAGCTATTTTTGAGGGTAAACAGCAACTGTTTGAAGGGCTGTACATCTACGATAAAATCAACTGGGAAGCTCATCCTGTTATCCATCTGGATTTCAGCAAAGTAGACTTCAGGGGCAAAGGCTTGCGACAGGCTATCAATGACCGATTGGATGAAATTGCCGACGAATACGGCACACAATTCAAGGAAAAATCCATCGGCAGCAAGTTCAAAGAGTTAATGGGCGACCTGCACAAGCAGACAGGCAAA
>NZ_JBRCHD010000017.1:0-41601 GCF_053489755.1 Rhodoflexus sp. | reverse complement strand
AGCCGTTGCCTATCCAGTCTTCCGTAATTTTTTGCTGCAATTCTTTGAGCAAGTCCGATTCGGAACGCAGTTCAATAACAAAGTCAGGACAAAGCGGCGGAAATTGTCGCTGTTCACGTTCCGATAAACTTTCCCAGCGAGTTTTTGCTACCCATGCCGCATCGGGCGAACGCACCGCGCCGTTAGGCAAACGGAAAGAAGTAGATGAGTCAAATGTTTCGCCCAAATTGACCGATAAGTTCCAACCTGTCAGAAAGTAATTGATGCGGGCGTTGATTCTCCCCGTTCTTCCTCCCGTATTCGGCATAATGATGATTTGTCCGTTGGATGTGCGTTCAAACTTCAGCTCGGGATTTTCCAGACAGAATTGCATGAATTCATCTTGCGAAAGCCCGCCTTTTGATTTGAACGACAATTTGATAGCCTCCGTCATATCTTGCTGCGCTTAGCTGCTGTTTATTAGACAATTTACAACATTTCCCGCACATCGGTGATGCGGCCGGTGATAGCAGCGGCGGCGGCGGAGAGCGGACTTGCCAAAAATGTTCTCGCGCCAGGGCCTTGCCTGCCTTCAAAGTTGCGGTTAGAGGTAGAAATGCAGTATTTGCCTGCGGGAATCTTGTCTTCATTCATACCCAAACACGCCGAACAGCCGGCTCCGCGCCACTCAAAACCCGCTTCGGTAAAAATTTTATCCAATCCTTCGGCATGCGCCTGCCTGCTTACCTGCTGCGAGCCGGGAATTACCCATACTTCTACGCCGTCGGCTTTCTTTTTGCCTTTGACAAAGTTGGCGACTTGTCGCAAGTCTTCTATGCGCGAGTTAGTGCATGAGCCGATAAATACATAATCTATAGGCTGGCCTTTCATAGGGTTTCCTTCGCGCAAACCCATGTACTCCAGCGACTTGCGGAAGGAGGGAACTTCGGAAAGGTCTGCCAGTTCCTCAGCGGTGGGGATACGGTCAGTTACTTTGATGCCCATGCCTGGATTAGTTCCGTAGGTAATCATCGGTTCTATGTCGGTGGCATCAAAAGTCAGCACGCGGTCAAATTCCGCTCCTTCGTCGGTGTAAAGCGTTTGCCAGTAGGCAAGCGCCTTGTCCCATGCCTCGCCTTTGGGGGCAAATTCTCTGCCTTTGAGGTAGTCAAATGTAGTTTGGTCGGGGGCAATCAGTCCGCCGCGCGCGCCCATTTCAATGCTCATGTTGCAAATGGTCATGCGCGCTTCCATGCTAAGGGAGCGAATGGTACTGCCGGCATATTCCACGAAATAGCCTGTGCCGCCGCTTGCCGAAATTTTAGATATGATATAAAGAATGAGGTCTTTAGAAGTTACGCCTTTGCCCAAAGCGCCATTGACTTCTATTTTCATGCGTTTGGGTTTGTATTGCAGGATACATTGCGTTGCCAGCACCTGCTCTACTTCACTTGTGCCGATGCCAAAGGCAATTGTTCCGAATGCGCCATGCGTGCTTGTGTGGCTGTCGCCGCAAACGATGGTCATGCCGGGCTGCGTAATACCCAATTCCGGACCGATAACATGCACAATGCCCTGATAAGGATGCCCCAAAGCGTAAAGTTCTATACCAAAATCAGCGCAATTTTTCGTCAGCGTTTCCACTTGCATGCGCGAAAGCGCGTCTTTGATGGGTAGGTGTTGGTCTTTGGTAGGAACGTTGTGGTCGGCAGTGGCAACTGTGCGATTGGTTCTAAACACAGGCAACCCTCGCTTGCGCAAACCGGCAAATGCCTGCGGGCTGGTTACTTCATGGATGAAATGTTTGTCAATATACAATACATCGGGGTGTCCGGGACGACTCGCTACCACATGGCTATCCCATATTTTATCAAATAAAGTGCGTGGCTTCATATCAGTTTTTACAACGAGCAAAATATTCAATGAAAAATAATTAACCTCATTAACTATTTTTCCAAAGGTATGGTTTTATGTGTTGGTATTTGCAATATAGTACAAACAGGAAAAAACTACAAGAAGACAACAAAAGGGAATTTGGCAGACGATCTATATGCAGATTGCCTGCCAAAATTATTCTAATGTGTAGGAGTGTCTGATGGCGGAAGTACCATAAAAAAGTCATGGTAGAATCGCTGCGCGTAACTCTCCAACAGTTCGATAATGCGCTCTAGTTTTTCTGATTGAACGATTAAACCTGCGTGTTGCGGCATATTCATGCGCCACACAATTTCCGGATCGTTGTAGTGGCTCGTATCCGGCCATTCCTGCTTAGCCAGCGAAACGATAATACCGGCATAGAGATTATCAATTTTTGGCAGCTCATATTTTTCGCCTTTGCGACGGGTCTCGATCTTGGCCCACTCTGTCCAGAGATTAATACCTGCCGAAGCCTCTACCATCTCAACCAGATTTGCCCCTCCCACACGGGCGGAGGTTTCCAGAAAATAGAATTTGCCATCGGTAGCCGATTTGATGAATTCGGTATGCGAGGCGCCGCGTTTGAGTCCGAGTGCTTTGAGTACTTTCTTATTTTGCTTGAGTAATTCCTTTTCGTCTTTGCTGCCGAAAGCTACCGTGTGCGAGCGGAAGACGCGACCTTCGTGTGCTACCTCCATAGGCGGGTTCATGTAGCGGCTGGCACGTGCAAATACAACCGCATCGCCATCTACCAGCGAGTCCACATGGAAAACATCGCCGGGCAGGAATGTCTCCAACAGGTAGTTGTACTGCATGTCGCCGAGGCTGTCTAAGGCAGGCCAAAGCTCGTTGATGTTATTGATTTTTTTGATTCCTGTTGTCGAAGCTGCCGAGCGGGGCTTCAATACCCAAGGGCCCGGATGGGTTGCTGCAAAGTGGCGCAGTTCCTCGTAATTGAAAGTTGATGAGAAGGCAGGCACATTAATACCCTCTTCTGCTGCCTGTAGGCGCATGGCTAATTTATCGCGGAAGTAGCGCGCCCGCGTTTGCCCCATGCCCGGTATGCGAAACTCTTCGCGGATGTAGGCTGCTTTTTCTACGTCATAGTCGTCCAGCGCTACTACGCGGTCTATCTTCTGGCTGCGGAAAACGTAGGCAATACCGCGTACTACTTCCTCCATGTTCCAGTTATCCGAATCCTGAGGGACGTAGTAGATGTCGTCAATACTTTCGCGCGGCCATTCTTTATGTTCCAATTTTTTAGCTGTGATCAGGATGACGCGGCAGCCTAATGCTTTGGCAGCCCGCATGAACTGTGCACCTTTAAAATAGCAGGTGATGCACAGAATTGTTATTGGTGGCTGATGTTCGTTCATATGTCCCAACTTAATTATTGCTGTAAGGTGTTAATAAATTCGTAATTTAGGCAAAGGTTGATAAAAATGCGACAAGTTGAGTAGTTAAGCCCTAATTTTGCAGCGTTTTTGCTGTAACAGAACAGATTTACAACGCGTTAAATATTTTAAAAAACTTGCAATATATCTATGAACGTACCCGCTTACACCAAGCCCAAGAACAATGGCACTAAGCAGCTCTTCCAGAATCCTATTTTGGAAAAATTGAGCCGCACACACATTGCAGTACCTATCAGCCTTTTCATCGGTATTTCGGCAGGGCTGCTCTATTACGGTACGGTAGCAACTGATCTGGTATTTTGGCAGTTCATCATCCTATTTCTTGCCGGTTTATTGAGCTTTTCTTTTGTGGAGTACAATGTGCATCGTCGCGTATTTCACATGCAACCCGATACCCCGCGCAAAGCGAAAATCCAGTACACCATGCACGGAGTACACCACGAGTATCCAAAAGATAAATCGCGTTTGGCGATGCCTCCGCTGGTGAGCTTACTTGTGTCTTCGCTGTTGGGGCTGATTTTCTACCTCATTATGGGTGATTACATGTTTGGTTTTCTGCCCGGATTTCTGACGGGTTATGCGGCTTACCTCTTTGTGCATTATGCTGTTCATGCGTTTGCACCTCCAAAAAATTTCCTGAAGATACTGTGGATCAATCATGGTATCCATCATTACAAAGATCACGACAAAGCTTTTGGCGTATCTTCACCACTTTGGGATTGGGTTTTCCGCACCTTGCCCAAATAGCGTTTTGCGAACAAACTAAAATAGAAGAGGCTGCCTTTTCCCAAGACAGCCTCTTCTATTATACTTAAAACAAGGCGCTGATTACTTCTTTTCAGCACGCATTCTGTCAAAGGCATTCATAACTTCTTTCACATGACCGCGGGAAACTTCTAAGAGCTGTTTTTCCTCGTCGTTCAATTGCAATTCAATAATGCGCTCTATACCATTCTTGCCCAACAAGCAAGGCACACCCAAATAACAATCTTCAATACCGTATTCGCCTTCCAGTTTTACGCACACAGGCAGTATGCGCTTCTGGTCGCGAACGATAGCCTCTACCATTTGCGCAGCAGCAGAACCCGGTGCGTACCATGCAGAAGTTCCCATCAGTTTTACTAATTCGCCGCCGCCTACTTTGGTGCGCTCTACGATTGCGTTCAGGCGCTCGCTGTCAATCAGTTCGGTTACAGGGATACCGCTAACGGTTGTGTAGCGCGGCAGGGGAACCATCGTATCGCCGTGTCCGCCGAGGATCATCGCCTGAATTTCTTTCGGCGAAACGTTGAGTGCTTCGGCCAAGAATGCGCGGTAGCGGGCTGTGTCCAAAATACCTGCCATACCCATTACGCGGGTGCGAGGCATTTGGGAAGTAATATGAGAGGCATACGTCATTACATCCAACGGATTGGAAACGATGATGATAATGGCGTTAGGTGAATTTTTGACAACATTTTCAGTAACAGAAGTAACGATGTCGGCATTGACAGCGATCAAGTCGTCGCGGCTCATACCGGGTTTGCGCGGCATACCTGAGGTGATGACTACAACGTCTGAATCTGCCGTGCGGCTGTAGTCGTTGGTTACGCCAACTGTGCGGCTGTCGTACAGATCAATCGGGGCTTTCTGCCAGATATCCAGCGCCTTGCCTTGCGCCATACCGTCTTTGATATCTACCAATACAATCTCATTGGCAATTTCCTTATATGCCAGAACGTCGGCGCAAGTAGCTCCTACATTGCCCGCTCCTACAACGGTTACTTTCATAGATATAGCTGTGTAAATGTTTGGTTTGACAAAACGCTGCAAGTTACGCACTGCCCGCAAAAATGGAAAGAGACAAGCAATCCTAACGCAGTATTTATTAATTTTGTGTTATCTAAACTGATCGTATGCATCACTCTTCGGACAATGACTCGTTCCTGCGTTCTTTTTATTCAGGTTTACCCTATGAAAACTATGAAGAACGGGAGCGCATAGCCCTTAATACTCCTCACGGCGACAGTATGGCGGTAATGAACGAAATGTATCTGCACGACTACCGCCTCTATTTCAAGTTATTCGGCAGGTTTCCCAATCTGTACATGATCAACGGTTTGGATATTGCCAAATCAATTGCATTTTTTAAAGAAAACTTTTCCACACGAATTGCTAATTGCTATTTCAAAAAGGAATATCGCTGGCGCAAGAAAAAATTTGAGTATGCTGAAATTTTCTTTGTACTGGACGACGATACGATGGTTTCCTTCAACGAAGGTGCCAATTGTCGCATCATGCACTACCATCCGGCGGCGACTTGCTACACTGAAATTTCCGAAAAACTGCTGCCCTTCAAGCTCAAAGAGCGCCAGCGCCGCCCGCACGAGATCAACCTGATTACGGTTACCAACATGGGGCTGGAGCTACACAGCATGGATATCAGGCGTACCAAGCTGGATCTGACCAGAAACTACAACGATGATTTCTTTCCGGTGCATCAGCACATCATAAAGCGCCTTAACCACCGCAACGACAAAGGAATCGTGCTGTTGCACGGGGTACCCGGCACAGGAAAAACAACCTATCTGCGCTATCTGATCGGGTTGCTGAAGAAGAATATGATGTTTATTCCGCCCAACATTGCGGTAAACCTCGCCAATCCTGATTTTATCAATATCCTGATTAACAACCCCAATTCGGTGTTGATTATCGAGGATGCTGAAAATATTATTATGGATAGGGGACAAAGCCAGAGTTCTGCCGTTTCTACGCTGCTCAATATTTCCGACGGCTTGCTGTCCGACTGTCTGAACATCCAGATTATCTGTACCTTCAACATGCCAATTCAGCGCATAGACGAGGCACTGCTGCGCAAGGGCCGCCTGATTGCCAAATATGAGTTCAAAGAACTGGCAATAGAAAAAGCCCAGCGCATTTCTGATGAGCTTGGCTACAAACGAACTATTACCCAACCAATGACGCTAAGCGACCTGTATAACCAAGATCAACCCGACTTTGGTAAACAAGAAGTTGTTAAAATCGGTTTCTGATGCATTCCTTGTCAATAAGTTTATTTTACCAATTTCACGGCTGTTAATTAACTTGTATTGACGATTAAAAAATGAACTTCCTAAAACGTTACTTTATACGCAAGCGGTTGCAAGCGGTGCTTCGGCACGAGAAGCGTCGCCATGCGCCTCTTTTTGCAGAAGCAAAGCAAATCGGAATTTTGTTTAATGCTGATAATCAGGCAATAGAAAAGCCGCTTGCCTCATTTATCCGCCAGTTGGAAAAAGAAGGCAAAAGCGTTACCTCACTCACCTACTTCGACAGCGAAAGGCAGGGCGCTTTCCAGTTTCCGTATGAGGTGTTTACAGGCAGCGAAATAGACTGGCTGGGCAATATCAGATCAGAAAAAGCAAATAAATTCATAGAAAAGAAATTTGATTTTCTGTTTTGTTTCAGCGCACAGCCTTCCGATGTAACCGATTTGTTGCTTGCCAGCAGTGCGGCAAAGTGTCGAGTTGGAGTCTGTTATAAAGAAGGAAGAGAAGATTTCTTCGAACTGATGTTTATCCCAGACAAAGGAGCACAAGAAGAACAGATGATACAGTTAGCGTTGGAATACACCAAAAATATTTGTCAAAACTAAACCCAAGATGATTGAAGTAACCACAGTTTCTCCATTGAGCGGCACAGGTGTTGCCTTAGTAACACCTTTCGATGCAGACGGCCAGATTGACTGGACTGCATTGCACAAGTTGCTGGCTTTCACTGCCGAAGGCGTTGATTACTGGGTAGTAAACGGCACTACCGGCGAATCACCCGTACTTTCCAAAGAAGAGCGAAAGAAACTGTTGGCTTTTGTCAAACAAAATAATTTTAAAAATCTGCCTATTGTTTGGGGACTTGGCGGAAACCATACGCAGGAACTAATTGCACAAATCAAAGAAACAGACTGGGATGGCGTAACGGCTGTGCTTTCTGTATCTCCTTACTATAATAAGCCTTCGCAGGAGGGTATTTATCAGCACTACTGCGCAGTCGCCGATGCTTCGCCTGTGCCTGTGTTGCTCTACAACGTACCGGGCAGAACCGGATCCAACATATCGGGCGCAACGACGGTTCGGCTGGCTGCACACCCCAACATTATCGGTACAAAAGATGCCTCAGGCGACTTTGAACAATATACCTACATCGCCAAAAATGCGCCGCCGGGCTTTTTGCTTATCTCAGGCGACGATATGCTGACCGTCCCGCTGATTGCCATTGGTGGCAAAGGTGTGATTTCGGTGCTTGCCAATGCGTTCCCTGTGTCATTTGCTCAGATGACGCGCTACGCTTTGCAGGGCAATTTTGCAAAGGCTGCCCAACTGATGTATGGCTTTGCAGATATCAACGGACTGCTTTACAAAGAAGGCAACCCAACGGGTATCAAGTATGTGCTGAGCCGCTTAGATATTTGTGAACCGCATTTGCGCCTGCCTAATGTGCCGCCCTCGGAAAACCTCCGCCAACAGTTAGATGAAGTTTTGACTCTTTTGATGAAAACAACGCAGTTAACTTTTTCAATCGTTTAAAAATGGTGCTGATAGCCGATTTATCCGCCTGCAAAATTGAGTTTGAGCCTCATACTCGAACTTTAATCGTTACAAGCCGTCCGGTGGATTTTATAACCGATGAAGAAATCAAAGAAATCACGCAATACATAGCCGAGCAAATTAGCTTTCACCGTCCGATGTACTATTTAGCCGATAATCGCTTGCGTACTTACGCTTACTTGCCCCATATGCAAAAATGGGTAGCCGAAACGCTGGGAAGTGTTTGCGTAGCGGCCCGCGTAAAGAAATTTGCCGTTGTGCAACCGGAAGATTTGATAGTGCAACTTTCCAACGAACAAACTGCTGAAGAACTTTCCGGGATACCTTTCCAATATCGTTTTTTTCAAGACTTTGAATCGGCTCAAAGGTGGCTTAATACTCCGTAAAGCAACTTGTAGATTGCTGAGCAAGACATTCATTAGCCCGAGATGCTTACGTTTGCGGCGGCGATAGACGGCGACCCATCGCCATAATGTCGCTAATAATAGTTAAAGTGAAACAGACAATTAGCCAAGCGGTGACAAAAGAACAGCAACCCGCGTCGTCGTTTTTTGGTTATGAGAGAACTACAAAATAGGTTCAGTATTCGCCGTATGAAATCGCATATAGCCGCATGGCTGGGGCTTTCTGCCCGCGAAATGAAAGGTTTGGTAACAACCTTACTACTAATGACAATTATATTGTCGTTGCCCTATGTGATTGCCTCCGTGAGCAGTGTAACAGTGTATGACAAGGCTCAGGATGAAGCCATATTAGACAGCATTCTGGCAAATATGTCCACTTCTCCTGTAGCTAATGAAGTTGAAGACGCAGCCGGCAGCCCGATTGGGCAGGTAGTAGCTGAACGCAGAATAGAGCCGTTCAACCCGAACGATTTAGATGCACAGGCTTGGGAGCTGCTTGGTTTGAAGCCTTATCTTGCCGAACGCATGGTAAAATACCGCACCAAAGTACAGCCTTTTCGCGTCAAGACAGACCTGCTCAAAGTGTATGGTTTTCCCGACTGGCTCTACAAGCGATTGGAACCGTTCGTTTTGCTGCCTGAAACCACGCCATCAGCAATAGCCGAGCATGCGATTAGGCCATCGGAAAACAGGACGGATACCCGTATGCCTGCGCCCGAGGCAACCAAAGAGCCTGTTTATACCCGCAAACAGCCTCAAAAGTTTAACCTCAATACGGCAGATACGACCCAACTCATTGCCTTAAGAGGTATCGGCGCAGCAACCGCGGCGCGTATCGTCAAGCGGCGCGAGGCGCTTGGCGGCTTTCACAACCTCGAACAACTCAACGAAATCTACGCGATTACCCCTGATGCCTTAGCTTCGCTGGCTGCTTATGCAGAGCTTTTGCCCGACTCGCATCGCAAAATCGCGATTAATACTGCCGATGTAGAAACGCTCAAAAAGCATCCGTACATCGGCTATAAGCTGGCAGAAGTAATAGTGAATTATCGCCGCAACCATGGACCTTACAAAAGCCCTGAAGACTTGCAAAAGATCAGAATTATGAGTGCCGAAACGCTGGAAAAGTTGCTACCTTACTTAGAGTTCTGAACAGACAAACCGACAACCCTCCCCAATTTGGCAACCATTTTGCACCTTTAAGGTTATATATTATCAAAACTCTGATCTGTATGAAACAATTTGCAGCCAAAACAGGATTGATATTGAGCGCGTTTTTATTTTGCTTAATTTTGACCAGTTTTTCACACAAAACCTCTAAACCGATGGCATTTGAACTCCCTAAATTGACCTACGCTTACGATGCATTAGAGCCTCATTTCGATGCAATGACGATGGAAATTCACTATAGCCGCCACCATCAGGCTTATGTAAACAACCTCAATACTGCTATTGCCGGTACAGAAGCTGAAAAAATGAGCATCGAAGACATTTGCAAAAACATCAGCAAGTTTTCAATGGCTGTTCGAAACAACGGTGGCGGACACTATAACCACACTTTCTTCTGGGAAATTATTGGCCCAAATGCCGGCGGTGAGCCTAAAGGCGCGCTGGCCGAAGCTATTAATAAGAAATTCGGTTCATATGCAGCCTTCAAAGAAGAGTTTGCAAAAGCTGCATTAGGTCGTTTCGGTTCAGGCTGGGCGTGGCTGGTAGTGGATGGCGGCGAGTTGAAAATCGGCTCTACTGCTAATCAAGACAATCCACTGATGGATATTGCCGATGTAACAATTAAAGGCACTCCAATCGTTGGGCTGGACGTTTGGGAACACGCTTACTACCTGAAGTACCAAAACAAGCGTGCTGATTTCGTAGCCGCCTTCTGGAACGTTATCAACTGGGACGTTGTAGGAGCTAAATACGAAGCGGCCGTTAAATAATCGCTTAAATAGCAGCGGTTGTTAATAAAAAACCTGTCAGGTTTCTGAAAACCTGACAGGTTTTTTATTTTACAGGGACTATTGCACTTGTAAGGTTAATTTGCAAAACCGCTAAGAATGGGCTAACATTGCCCTACATGTTTAATCTTAAACTTTCATTCATCCAACACATGAAAAAACTATTATTCATCAGCCTCTCCATGTGGCTGACGGCGATAGTAGCCTATGCTCAGCCGAAAAATTACGAATGGAAAACCGGCAAAACCGGTAAGTACACATATCGCTACGTAACCAATGATCCCTTTGGCGCGCGTTTCTACACGTTAGACAACGGGCTGACTGTAGTACTGAGCGTTAACAAACGCGAACCGCGCATTTATACCATGATGACGACCCGCGCCGGTGCAGTAAACGATCCTCGCACCGATACGGGTCTGGCGCACTACTTAGAGCACCTGATGTTCAAAGGTTCAACTAAGTTTGGCACAACCGATTGGGAAAAAGAAAAGATGTTGATTGCGCAGATTGAAGATCTGTACGACAAATACGGTCAGACAACAGATACAGCGCAGCGTGCTGCCATTTACCGCGACATTGACCGCATCTCCAATGAGGCTGCTAAGCTGGCAATTGCCAACGAGTACGACAAATTGATGTCCAGCATGGGTTCGCAGGGTACTAACGCCTTTACCGGCTACGAGTACACCAGCTACCTCGAAGACATCCCCGCCAATGCCTTAGACCGCTACTTAGCCGTACAGGCTGAGCGCTTCCAGAATCCTGTTTTCCGCATTTTCCACACAGAACTGGAAACCGTTTACGAAGAGAAAAATATGTCTCTGGACAACGACGGACGCAAAGCAAACGAAGCCCTGTATGCTGCACTATTTGAAAAATATCACCTGAACAAGTCTGTACTCGGTGATCAGGAACACCTGAAAAACCCCAACCCACGCCGCATCCGCAAGTTCTATGAAACTTACTATGTGCCTAATAACATGGCGCTGATTCTGGTAGGCGACCTGAACCCCGAAGAGGTAATGCCAAAAGTAGAAAAAGCCTTCGCATGGATGAAGAACAAGCCGGTAGAAGACTACAAAGCCGAACCCGAAAAAGAAATCACTGCGCCAATCGTTCGCGAGGTGTTCGGACCAACACCTGAAAACGTTATCTTGGGCTTTCGTATGCCGGGTTTGCTGGACAGCCGCTCTTCATTGCTGCTCACAGTCGCCGATGAGATTATGTCCAACCGCGGCGCAGGTTTGTTAGACCTGAACCTCAATAAAAAGCAGTTGGTACAAAGTGCTTTCTCAGGTGCTAACCAGACTCGCGGTTACAGCGTATGGCAGTTTGGCGGCACACCAAAGGCTGGACAATCGCTGGAAGAAGTGCGCGACCTCATTTTAGGAGAATTGGAAAAACTCAAAAAAGGCGACTTTGATGAGGCAATCATTCAGGCCATTGTGAACAACTTCAAATTGAATTATTTGCAGCAGTCTGAAAACAACAACGCCCGCGCACTGACCATCATGCGCTCGTTCAGTTTAGACCACGCCAAAACATGGGATGCCTATCTGCGCCAAACCGACGACATGAGCAAAATCACTAAGCAAGACATTGTTGATTTTGTCAATAAATATTGCGGCAACAACTACGCCATTGTTTACAAGCGCAAAGGCGAAGACAAAAACGTGCTGAAACTTGCCAAACCCCCTTTGACACCTGTTTCTTTGAATCGCGACGCACAGTCTGATTTTTTCAAGCAGGTGAACAACATCCCGATGACAGATGTAAAACCTGTTTTTGTGGATTTTGAAAAAGACCTGAAGCGCGGCAAAATCGCTGACCGCGTAGAGTTACTCTATGCGCAAAATACAGACAATGAGTTGTATCGCCTTGTATTCCGAATTGAAGGGCTGGGCTCATGGAACAACAAACTGTTGCCTTACGCATTCCAGTACCTACAGTTCATCGGCACAGACAAGTACTCTGCCGAAGACCTAAGCAAAGCCTTCTATGCCTTAGCAGCCAGATACAACGTTAATGCAAGCGGTGAAACTACTTCACTATTTGTGAGCGGCTTACAAGAAAATATGGATAAAACGCTGGAGCTGGTACAGCACGTACTGCGCAACTGTAAGCCTGACGATCAGGCATGGCAGATGCTCAAAGCTCGTATCCTGAAGTCTCGCAGCGATGTGAAACTAAACAAGCAGGCGATTATGCAAGGTTTGCGCAACTATGCTATCTATGGCGAAAAAAACCCATTCAACTCTGTGTTGAGCGACGAAGAAATCAATGCGATCACTCCTCAGCAATTAGTTGACATTCTGCACACCGTACTTGACTACCCTCACATAGTGATCTATTACGGACCGAAAGCAATGAACGAGATAAGCGCAGATGTAGCTCGTCTGATGCCGCTGCCTGCACAGTTCAAAGCGCTGCCTGCTGCTGTGAGCTATACCCGCATACCTACGACAAAAAATCAGGTATTATTTGCAGACTACAACATGGTACAGGCAGAGATTTCGTGGATTCGTGTAACAGAAACCTTTGACCCTGCGCTGACTCCGACAATTCAGATGTTCAACGAGTACTTCGGCGGCAACATGAGTTCAGTAGTATTCCAATCGCTGCGCGAAGCTAAGGCGCTGGCGTACAGCACATTTGCAACCTACGGACAACCGTCTAAGAAAGATGACAAATACACGCTGACCGGCTACATCGGTACGCAGGCAGACAAAATCCACGACGCAATGGAAGGCATGAACGAACTGTTGAGAGATATTCCTGTAGCGCAAAATATGTTTGACCTCGCCCGCAAAAGTTTGAAAAAGTCTATCGAAACCGACCGCATAACTCGCGATGACATCATTTACGCTTACCTTTCTGCCAAAGATTTGGGACTGAATGAAGACCGTCGCAAAGCTACTTACGAGGCATTGGACAAATTTACTTTTGACGATGTGAAGAAGTTCCATGCCGACAAACTGTCCGGCAAGGAATACGTGTATTGTGTAGTAGCTTCCGAACAAAAAATCAAATTGGACGAACTGAGCCGCTACGGCGAGGTGAAAAAACTGAGCTTAGAAGAAATCTTCGGCTACTAATTTTTGCCATAGGTGCAACAAATGCATGTGCCTACTTCATCCAAAACCTGAAAGGCTTCCAAAACCTGTCAGGTTTTTTTAATTTTGATCGCTTATGAAGCATCTCCTTTGGTATCTCCTTACGGCGCTTCCTGCTGCTCTTTATGGCAGCGTGATGCGCTTTCGCAACCATTTGTACGACATCGGCAACAAGCCTGAAATTCGTTTTGAACTGCCTGTTATCAGTATGGGCAACCTCGCTGTAGGGGGTACGGGCAAAACCCCAATGACCGAATACCTAATTCGGCTCCTGCTTTCCGAGAAAAAAGTTGCCGTGTTGAGTCGCGGCTATGGTAGAAAAACAAAGGGCTTTATTTTAGCCGATGCTGCCGCCACGGCCGCCACCATTGGCGATGAGCCGATGCAGTATTTTACCAAATTCGGCGATAAAATTACCGTTGCTGTTGGCGAAGACCGCGTAGCAGCCGTTCCCGAAATCCTCTTTGCGCATCCTGAAATAGAAGTCATTCTGTTAGACGACGCTTACCAGCACCGCAAAATAGGCCGTACATTGAACCTGCTACTGACCGAATACAGCCGTCCGTTCTACGAAGATTTTGTCATGCCGCGTGGCAGGCTGCGCGAACCCCGCAGCGGAGCCGACCGCGCCGATGCCGTAGTTGTTACTAAATGCCCTGAAACTATGACAGCAGCAGAAAGCAGTCGCATTACAGTTGCCATTCGCCAATATACACGCCCCGATACGCCTGTTTTTTTTTCTAAAGTGCAATACAATACGCCACAGGCTTTTCATGGCAGAGCCGAAATTCTTAACGAGGGCGCAAGGGTTGTGTTAGCATCGGGAATTGCGCAGCACGAAGCATGGGTAGCTGCAATGCAAAAGCGATTTACAGTAACGGCAGTCCGACACTTTGCCGACCATTACATTTATGGCGCGAAAGATGTAGAGGCGCTTATTATCCTTTGCAGGCAGCATGAGGCGGTCTTACTTTGTACCGAAAAG
Organism: Rhodoflexus sp.; assembly: GCF_053489755.1. Taxonomy (NCBI): domain Bacteria; kingdom Pseudomonadati; phylum Bacteroidota; class Cytophagia; order Cytophagales; family Thermoflexibacteraceae; genus Rhodoflexus; species Rhodoflexus sp. The sequence continues at coordinate 27,247 of NZ_JBRCHD010000017.1, read as the reverse complement.
GATATGGTCAAAATCAAACCGCTGTTGGAGCAATCAGGTGAGGCATTATCGGCTTTTTTCCAGCCCATTAGTGTACAATTGCTGGCAGATGAAGAAAATTTCAGAAAATTAATTTTTAAAGCCGTGGGATTAGGTAGCTTACACTAAAATGAATCATCTACCATGCAGTTTTTTCTACATAAGCACATCGTAAAAGGCGTGTTACAGGGCAGTGATCATACTACCGATTGATTCTGCCAAAGCAACATCAACCTATCAGAATGCCAGTAAACTACCGATTTGAGTATGCAGTTGCTGCAAATAGTTTTCATTTTGCATGTTGGGCTTTTCGGGTGTCATATATTTTTCTATGAAAGGCAGTTTAACGCGGTGTGCCAATACGTGAATGCCCAAATAGTGCAAAATATCGGTGAAGTGGCTCAGTGCAGTAGCCGCCCCCTGCGGCCCTGATGAAAGCCCGACTAATGCTGCTTTACGGTGTTTCCAAGGGCTTGGGTAGGGCATCCCGTCCAGAAAGGTTTTCAGCACGCCGGGAAACGAGCCGTTGTACTCAGGAATGATAAATACCAATTTTTCAGAATTGGCAGCCGGCTGATGGCAGGCAGTAAAGGCAGGATTTTTGCCGCCATTATCGTAAAGTGCAGAAAAAGCAAAGTCGTGGGGCAGTTGTGAAAGGTCTAAAATGTTGGATTCGGCACTATGCTCTGCAAGCAGTCGTTGATAAAGTTCTGCCATCTGTAGCGTCAACGAGCCACTCCGATTGGTTCCTGCAATGATGGTGATCATCCGTTTGGGTTTATTCAGCAAAGTAAACCGCTTTCAACGGGAAATGTTTGCTTACGTATTCGCCTCTCGAGAAAGAGCATCATTCCATCCTTGTTCACTTGTCAAACATGCTTTAGAGGAGCAATCGCTATTTACAACCGACTACGACACCTACCGCATCTATCTGCTTGCATTTAGCATCACCCCGCATTTGGCATGCCAACGACGCGAGCGATTGTTGCTGACTGCCGGTATTTTGCTTTGTCTCTACTCGCGGTTGCCCTGTTTGATCCTGTGCTGATCAACTGATGCCGGACTCTGCCGATCCAATACTCTGTGGCAAAGATTACCCGATGATGGGCATCCAAACGGTAACTGCTTGTATCATTCTTGCAGGCAGTTGCCGAGTTTTTGTCATTATGATTGAAGCCAATGACAACCAAAACGATCGTCTAATCCGCTATCTGCGAATGTAGTTCAAGAAAATCGTCGAAGAGGGTTAATTTTTAGCTGCAAAATCTGTTTTCTTTGCGCTATGAATACCCTGCTCTCCAACCAATCGCTGCGCTCTTTCAATACTTTTGGCGTTGATGCCACAGCCCGTTATTTCATGGAAGCGGATAGCGTAACAGCCTTGCAAAACGCTTTGCGATTACCCGAAATTCAAGGTTTGCCGCTGCTGGTGCTCGGCGGCGGCAGCAACCTGTTGCTTACCCGCGATTTTGAAGGTTTTGCTCTGAAAATCAGCCTAAAAGGTATTGAATTAGTCAGTGAAGATGAATGCTTCTACTACGTGCGGGCAGGCGCGGGCGAAAACTGGCACGGCTTTGTACTACATTGCATCGCCAAGGGTTGGGCAGGGGTGGAAAACCTCTCGCTGATTCCCGGCACGGTAGGCGCCGCGCCCATGCAAAACATCGGTGCTTATGGCGTAGAACTCAAAGACGTTTTCCACGAGTTGCAGGCGCTGGCAATAGCCGACGGCAGCCTGCACACATTTTCGCACAGCGATTGCCGCTTTGGCTATCGGGAAAGCGTTTTTAAAAATGAGGCAAAAGGCAAATACATCATTACATCGGTTACTTTTTGCTTGCGCAAAACGCCACAAATTAATATTTCCTACGGCGCTATTCGGCAGACCTTAGAGGCGATGGGCGTTGCCGCGCCGACGATTGCCGATGTAAGTCGCGCCGTAATTCACATCCGCCAAAGCAAACTGCCCGAGCCTGCCCAATTGGGCAATGCAGGCAGCTTTTTTAAAAATCCCGAAATTCCGAAGGCGCAATATGAGAAACTGAAAGCCCGCTACCCCGACCTGCCCGCCTACCCGACCGGACAGCCCGACCGCATGAAAGTAGCGGCAGGCTGGCTGATTGAACAATGCGGCTGGAAAGGCAAACGCGTAGGCAACACGGGCGCGCACAAAGACCAAGCGCTCGTATTGGTCAATTACGGCGGCGCAAGCGGCGCGGAAATTTGGCAACTCTCGCAACAAATTCAGGCATCGGTTGCCGAGCGCTTCGGCGTGCATTTGCAGGCGGAGGTGAATGTGGTGTGAGGAATTTTGTTAAGCCACTGTCGGGGTCTGGCGACCGCTAAGAGAACAAAAATTCCTTACAAGTGGTATAGTTTGTGAGGGGATTTGTGAGAACTACAGCCCGCGAAGCGCCACCTCTTGCTTTCCCCCTTCAAGCCAAGCCCCAAAGCCCGCTATTAAATCCGATATCTCCTCCTGCGTGCATTGCTTTATGGATTTCCCTGTGCGTATCTGAACGTATAAGGCAAGTAAATTACCAAGTATCTTTTGGGTATAGTAATGCCGCTCGCCCATCAGGGTCAGGCAGGTAGCGTAGGCTTTTTGTAGCAAGTCTTGGGCTTGTCGCAAATTCTCCTTGCCGCCCAGATGCCTGTAAACATCGGCTAAATCATTTTGAATATCCGCTTGCTCAAAGGACGATTCTTTAGTACATGCGAGCGCCTGCCAATAATATTGAATCGCTTCGTCGTAGCGGTTTGCGCGCCGCGCAATGGTTGCCAGACTTTGTAAAGCTTTTACCGTTTTCGGGAAATAAGGTGCGTAGGTTTTTTGCAATTCTTCTGCCTCTCGGTAGCTGCCCAATAAAGCATAGGTTTCCGCTAGCGGCAAAGCAATATCAGCGGCAATTTTTTGTTTGGATATGTGCAGGTTTTCGGCTTGCGCCAACTGCTTTTGCAAAAGCGCCGCTCTCATGCCCAGCGCTTCCTTGTCGGGCAGTTCCGTGTGATGTTCTAACGATTGCAGCGTTTGCCCGTTTGGAACGAAGGGTTCAGGCGTTTCAAAGAAAGTTGTTGTAAGCGCGCGTTGTGAGTAGAGGTCAGCCGCTTTTTGCGCAATCAGCGGCAGGTGTTCAGAGTACAGACAAAACAAAATAGGTTTATCTAAGGCAATCAATTCCTCACGGGCAAAATTTAGTTCGGTGAGGCGGTCGGCTGCCGAAGCGACCACTTCACTCAGGTTAGGTACAATCAACGCATCTGCTTCTTTTGCGGCTTGGCGCAACTGCTCCGCAAATGGGCGGTCATCTTGTTGGCGCAAATGCACCACGGCAACGGCTATGCCTTTCTCCCAGAGCTGTTCTTGCCATCTGCGACATACTTGTTCAATCAAACGCTGCGATTGAGCGGCTGCAAAAGCGATGCTCCCGCCGCCCGTTTGGCTTAAAAACCACGCCACGCGCTCAAAGGCGACGTGATAAGCGTCGGCTGTAACTAATTGCTCTGTTTCTACGGCTGCCATTTGCCTTTTTCAATCAAAATATCTTTTACTAACGGATGGACGTCGCACCAGCCCTCACCGTTATAGCCCAATATACACAAATTTTGGCGCAAATCCAAAACGGCTTCGCTATTGTCGGGCTGTTTGTCGCGGCTGTTTACCAACTCAACCAAGGTATCAAAATATTGCTTGGCGCTGATTTTGCGTTCGCTGTTGTCGGCAATTGTAGCGGCGTATTCTTTTTTGAACAGGTTCAACGCATAGGCGCATTCTGTATCGGTAATTTTTTCTTTTTCGGTGAGCAATGCGCACATGCTTGCCTCGGCAATCAGACGGAACAAATCGCGTATGCAGCCGCCGCTTTTATCAATAAGCCGCTCAATCAGTTCTACCGATTCAAACAGCGCCGTATCCATGCGCTTTTCCACAATTGCCATCATCATCTGCCTGCCTTCATCATAAGGGCTGCCATCTTTCTCCCTGACCTTAATCATGGGCAGTTCCAACACTCTGGTAAACACGCTTTTGATAGAGGTAAAGCGAATGTTGTAATAGGTGGTAATCGGGAAAGTATAAATTACGTTAGCTTGCAACTGTGTAAGCTGGCTGGCGTAATTAAAAAACAAATCGTTTGCCCGTTCAACGGGTATTTTATCCAAATCTTCTACGATGATGAGCAAATCCTTGTTCCGGGTTTGGCGCAATGCCAGCTTTACTTCCCATATCAGGTTGTTGCAATGTTCAATCAGGGCAGAAAGCTTAGGCTCTACATTGGTTTTGAGCGTTTCCTTCAACGAGCGGCTGCTCTTAGCCGTCATTTTGAACTTATAAAAAAACTTTTTCAGATAAGGTACGCCAATGATGCCATCTACACCTGCCTCACCTTCAGCCTCGATGCTGTATTTGTTGCGTATTTCTTCTATTTCCTTAGTTTGTGTCCAGTGGACGATGCTCTTAATGTACTCCTCGCTGATGTTCAGTTTCTCTTCCTGCGCCAGCGTAAATAATTTTTCAAGCGTAACGATAAAAAGTTCTATGTAGTTAATGTGCTGCGGGTCTAATTCGGAAAAAACGGAATAATTCAACACCATATACTTGTCGCTGATGTCGCGCTGCAAGCGATTCAGTTCTGTGCTTTTGCCGCAGCCCTTGTAGCCAACCAGCAGAATGTGCTGATAATCTACAGGGTCGCTGTTGAGTAAGCGTGCTAATTGTTTGGTTACAGGAAGGATACCTCTAACGCTATCCGTATTCACAAAAAAATCTTTTAATTCATCTATTCTGAGCGGTTGCGTCCGAAATGCGCTATATATCTGATCAAGTTGGTAGGCTTTTTTCAGTTGTTCCATTGATTGCTGTCCGATTTTCTGATACAAATATAGGTATTGGTAAACAGTCCTGCATCATGCAGCCATTTTTCCACCATAGTCCGACAAATGTTATGATGGTCTCGTGTCTAATAAATTCTCGTATTTTTGCATATGAATTTTGCCGAAATATTGCGCCAAAACCCTGTTTTTATGCAGGTGGCGGAGGCTGCGCACGAACTCAACGTACCCAGCTATATGGTCGGCGGCTATGTGCGCGACCTTATACTGCGTCGTAACCATAAACCCGATGTAGATTTTGTTTGCGTGGGCAGCGGTATCCAGTGGGCGGAACGCGTGGCTGCGCGTTTGGAAGCCCTCTATGGTCAGCCAATCAGTCTGGCGGTTTATAAAAACTTTGGCACAGCCATGGTGCAAGCTCCTGATATGACGCTGGAATTTGTCGGGGCGCGTAAAGAATCCTACCGTGCCGACTCCCGCAAGCCGATTGTGGAAGACGGCACCCTGCAAGACGATCAACTGCGCCGCGATTTTACCATCAACGCAATGGCAATTAGCCTCAACAAGGCGGACTTCGGCACGCTGATAGACCCTTTTGACGGGCAGGGCGACTTGCGGCGCAAGATCATCAAAACACCCTTAGACCCTGACATTACCTTTTCCGATGACCCGCTGCGCATGATGCGGGCGATTCGTTTTGCTACCCAACTCAACTTTGACATTGCGCCCGAAACTTTTGAGGCGATTATCCGCAACAAAGAGCGCATGGCTATTCTTTCTATGGAGCGCATCAGCGATGAGTTGAATAAAATCATCCTCGCCGATACTCCATCCTACGGATTCAAACTGCTGTTTATCAGCGGATTATTGCATCAGTTCTTCCCCGAAATGGTCGCGCTGCACGGCGTGGAAACCGTGAACGGACATTCACATAAGGACAATTTTTACCACACGCTCAAAGTGCTGGACAACCTTTGCGCCTATTCGGACGACCTCTGGCTGCGTTGGGCTGCCATCCTGCACGACATCGCTAAGCCACCCACAAAACGCTATTATCCCAAACAAGGCTGGACTTTTCACGGGCATGAAGAAAAAGGCGCGCGCATGGTGCCGCACATTTTCCGCCGCCTCAAGTTGCCGATGAACGAGAAAATGAAGTTCGTACAGAAACTCGTTCGCCTACACTTGCGCCCCATCGCGCTGGTCAAGGAAACCGTAACAGACTCGGCTATTCGCCGCCTGCTGTTTGAAGCCGGCGACGATATTGACAGTCTGATGAAACTCTGCCGCGCCGACATTACCTCCAAAGACGGTGCGAAAGTGAAAAAATACCTGCAAAATTTTGACCGCGTGGAGCAAAAAATAGCTGAAGTAGAAGCCCGCGATCAGATCCGTAATTTTCAGCCTGTCATTACAGGTGAGGTAATAATGGAAACTTTCGGCTTACCGCCCGGTAAAGCTGTTGGCGATATTAAACTTCAAGTCAGAGAAGCGATTCTGGATGGCAAAATCCGCAATGAGTTTGAACAGGCTTACAGTTTCATGCTGGAAACAGGCAAGCGATTAGGCTATGAGCCTGTAAAAATTATTAGCCAAACTTTATGAGCTTGACAGGCAAAAAAATTGTAGTTACAGGTGGAGCTGGCTTTATCGGCAGCAACCTGTGCGAATACCTGCTTGGTATGGGCGCTTTCGTCATTTGCTTAGATAACCTTTCTACGGGGGGGCTGCAAAACATTGCCGATTTTGGGCAGCATCCTAACTTTACTTTTGTACAAGCTGATATTCGCGATTTGTCTGCGTGCATGGCAGCCTTTGCCGGAGCGGATTATGTGCTGCATCAAGCGGCGCTGGGGTCGGTGCCGCGCTCTATCAAAGACCCGCATACCACCAACGAAGTAAACGTTTCAGGTTTTCTGAATGTACTGGAAGCTGCCCGGCAATCGGGAGTGAAACGCTTTATCTATGCCTCCAGCTCGTCGGTTTATGGTGATTTGGAAGAGTCGCCTAAAGTTGAAGAGCGCATAGGCAATTTACTTTCACCTTATGCCGTCAGCAAATACACCAACGAACTCTATGCGGGCGTTTATCAGCGGCTGCACGGGCTGCCTTGTATTGGCTTGCGCTATTTCAACGTATTTGGCAGAAGGCAAAATCCGCATGGCGAGTACGCCGCCGTCATTCCGCGATTTATTAATCTGTTGAAAAAAGGGGAAAGACCCACTATTTTCGGAGATGGCACACAATCGCGCGATTTTACTTACATAGACAATGTCATTCAAGCCAACGTAAAAGCGCTGACAAGTCCGCCGGAATCTACCGGTAAATGCTATAATGTCGCTTGTGGCATGGCTACTTCCTTAAATCAACTCTATGTCATCATAGTATCGCTTGCAGCCCGTTATCAACCTAACGTGGCTCACCTCAAACCGATGTATGCGCCTCCGCGTCCGGGCGACATACCGTTTTCGCTTGCAAGCATACAGGCAGCGCAAAAGCGCTTAGGCTATCAGCCAACACACACCCTCGCGGAGGGACTAACCGAGGCTGTTCAATGGTACTGGACGCAGGGTTATTAATCTGTCGTCAGTTTGGGCGCGAATACTACTTTGTTGTAAATATCTTCCAACGCAATCACACATTCGCCGATTTTGATGGTTTTGGTTATCTCTTTGGCAGATTTGAGCAGCCAGTCGTCTTCCGGTGTGCGGGTGAAAGTATCTACCGACACGCGCTCGGAATCTACCAGCACATACTGGCGTACATCGGGGATGGTCTTGTAGCACTCAAACTTTTCGGTCATGTCATAAACGGCAGTACGTTGCGAAAGCACCTCAATCACAATATTGGGATTCAGCAATACATCTATTCCTTTGCGGCGCTCTTCGGCAAGTTTGACCGTATCGCATACCACCGTTACATCAGCGTATAGATAGCGCTCGTAATCAGGAACATGGATAAGCATATCGCTGGGGTAGATACGGCAGTTCTTGTGTTTGAGGCAGAAGTACAGTTCACCAATCAAGTTGCCCACAATCAAGTTATGCGGCTCTTGCGCACCTGCCATTGCTACTATTTCGCCGGCGCGGTATTCGCTCTTATGTTCCGCCTGCGCTTCCTTAGCAAGATAGGCTTCTTCTTCGGGCGATAATTTGTAGGTAACGGTTTCCATAATGACGATCGGTAATTAGTCAAATATACGCGATTTCCTCTGATTTTTCCCGATAAATTGTGCCTACATTCCGAATATCATATACATTTGTGAAAAGTACCCTGATTATCAATACCAAAACAAGTACATGTCCGATTTTCAGCTTTACCTTATCGAAGGTTTTAGGCACATTTCCGACTTAGGCGCATACGACCACATTTTGTTCATTACCGCCCTGTGCGCGATTTATCAGTTTTCAGACTGGAAAAAAATATTGATTCTGGTAACAGCTTTTACAATCGGACACTCGATTACGCTGGCGCTAGCAACGCTGAAAGTTGTGTCTTTTCAGACCGAAGTGATTGAGTTCCTCATCCCGATTACAATTGTTATCACCTGTATTTTCAACTTCTTTTCAGGTACAGACAGCCGGGATAGCAAGCAGCAGCCGATGGGCTATCGCTACGTAACTGCAGCACTTTTCGGGCTGATTCACGGGCTGGGTTTCTCTAACTTCCTGCGCAGTATGCTGGGCAAAGAGGAGAGTATTGTAGCGCCCTTATTCGCGTTTAATATTGGCTTGGAAATAGGTCAGTTGCTTATTGTATTCATTATCTTGCTCTTGTCAGGCATAATGACTAACTTTCTGTCTGTGAAACAGCGCGATTGGAATCTCATCCTGTCAGGCATTGTTTTAGGCATATCAATCACACTGATACAGAAAACATGGATTTTTTGAAAAACAATCCCCCATTCATCTATGAATAGACTATTTGGACACTTTATCAAAGGGCTGACGGTTTGTCTGGTAGCAGTTGCATGGAATGCCTCTGCACAAACACCCCGCAAGGCCAATTATGTTAATCGCGCTGCCGAAAAATTCGCCCAATTAGGTACAGAGCTACCTACTCCGAACGCATTTCGCACAGCTTCGGGCGCGCCCGGCTATAACTACTGGCAGCAGCGCGCCGACTACGACATCAAAGTGCGCTTAGACGATGAAAAACAACGCATCAGCGGCGATGAAATAATTACCTACTTTAACAACTCACCCGACCCGCTGACCTATTTGTGGCTACAATTAGACCAGAACATTCTGGACAAAGAATCTGACACCTACAAAACAGCTACCGGCAAGATTGACGAGCGCATGAGCAGCAGCCAACTCAACGCGCAGTTTGATCGCAGTTTTGACGGTGGACACAAAATCCAGTATGTGCGCGATGCGACAACCAATCGCACCCTAACTTATACCATCGTCAAAACAATGATGCGCGTAGAACTGCCCCGTCCGCTGCGCAAAGGTGAAAACTTTAAGCTCGCCGTGGGTTGGAACTACAACATCAACGACCGTAAAAACCCTGCCTTGCAGGCTGGTTCGCGCGGCGGAGCCGATTTCTTTCCCGAAGACGGCAACTGGATTTATGCCATTACACAGTGGTTTCCGCGCATGGCTGTTTATGACGATTACAACGGCTGGCAACACAAACAGTTCCTCGGGCAAGGCGAGTTTACGTTGCCTTTTGGCAACTACAAGGTAGCCATTACCGTTCCTGCCGATCACATCGTAGGCGCTACGGGCGAATGCCAGAACTATGCACAGGTACTGACTCCTGCACAAATGCGCCGCTGGGAGCAATCAAAAACAGCAAAAAAACCTGTTGAAATTGTAACGCAAGAAGAAGCAACCGCCAACGAAAAAAGCCGCGCTACAGGCACTAAAACATGGGTGTACTATGCGCAAAACGTGCGCGACTTTGCATGGACAAGCTCTCGCAAGTTCATTTGGGACGCAATGGGCGTAAATATCGGCGGACGTACCGTAATGGCGATGTCTTACTATCCAAAAGAAGGCAATCCACTTTGGGGACAATACTCTACCGAAGTAGTAGCGCACACGCTGCGCGTGTATTCCAAATACACCATTGACTATCCTTACCCGGTAGCAATTTCAGTAGATGCCGAAAATGGTATGGAATACCCCATGATTTGCTTTAACTACGGTCGCCCTGAAAAAGACGGCACCTATTCCGAGCGCATCAAGTACGGCATGATTAGCGTAATTATCCACGAAGTTGGGCATAACTTCTTCCCAATGATTATCAACTCCGACGAGCGCCAATGGACATGGATGGACGAAGGGCTGAATACCTTTTTACAATACCTTGCCGAACAAGAATGGGAACGCAACTATCCGTCGCGCCGCGGTCCTGCCCGCTATATCACCGACTATATGAAGGCAGACCCCAACACGTTGGAGCCTATCATGACCAACTCTGAATCAGTGCAAAACCTTGGCGCTAATGCTTACGGAAAAGCTGCCACAGGTCTGAACATTATGCGCGAAACTATCATGGGGCGCGAGTTGTTTGATTATGCCTTCAAAGAGTATGCACGTCGCTGGGCATTTAAGCACCCGACCCCTGCCGATTTCTTCCGCACGATGGAAGATGCCTCAGGCATTGATTTGGACTGGTTCATACGTGGCTGGTTCTATACCACCGACTATTGCGATATTTCCATTGAAAATGTGATTGAAGCCATTCCTTCTACGGGCGATCCAGAGATTGAAAAGCCTTTTGCTAAGGCAAAAGCGATGGGCGGCGAGCGCGAAGACATCGGCATTATCCGCAACCGCACAGAGATAAAACAAACGGCAACCGAAATGAATCCTGCTTTAAATGACTTCTACAACAGCTACGACCCGTTTGCAGCTACCAAAACCGACAAAGAAAACTACCAGCGCTACTTAGCTACTTTGGGCGATGATGAGAAGAAAATGATTGAAAGTAAGAACTTCTTTTATCAAATTGACTTCAAAAATCACGGCGAACTGGTCATGCCTGTCATTGTAGAGTTTGAGTTTGAAGATGGCAGCCGCGAATTGCATCGCATTCCTGCCGAAATCTGGCGCAAAAACGACAAAGAAGTAAGCAAGGTTTTCAAAACCGAAAAGCGCATCAAGCAAATATATCTCGACCCGTTCCAAGAAACCGCCGACATCAACATGGAAAACAACTTTTTCCCAAGAAAAACTCAACTTTCCCGTTTTGAGATTTTCAAACAACGCCAAGCAGGTCGCGGCGCGCCCACAGGCGCTGAAAATCCGATGCAGCGCGCTCGCCGCGAAAACGGAACAGCGCCAAACGGTGGAAAAGAGTAGCAACTTTTTCCTAACAAAAACTCCGTACAACCGTTTAAAAACCTTGCAGGGCTAACTCTGCAAGGTTTTTTACTCCGAATAAATCCTATGAGGCAACGAGTGCTTATTACCGGTGGCAGCGGGCTGGTAGGCCGTCGCTTGACTGACATGCTAATTGAAAAAGGCTATGACGTTTGCTGGCTGAGTCGTACCTCCGACACAAGCGATCGCATCAGAAAATACATTTGGGACGTTCGCAAAGGCTACATAGACCCGGCAGCCCTCGCCGAAACAGACTATATCATTCATCTGGCAGGCGCAGGCGTGGCAGACAAAGCATGGACAACCGCACGCAAGCAGGAAATTCTGGAAAGCCGCACACATTCTACCGCATTGCTGACTAAAGCCCTGCGCCAAATGCCGCACCGCGTAAAAGCAGTTATCGGTGCAAGCGCCATCGGAATTTACGGATTAGATACAGGCGATCGTCTGCTCACAGAAAACGCCCCCGTCGGACAGGATTTTTTGGCGCGCGTCGTGCAGGCTTGGGAAGCTGAAACCGACTTAATCGCCAAAATAGGCATCCGCGTAGTCAAAATCCGCATCGGGATTGTGCTCAGCAACGAAGGCGGCGCACTGCCAAAACTAGTGCAGCCTGTGCGCTTGTATGCAGGCGCACCGCTTGGCAGCGGCAAACAGTGGATGTCGTGGATTCACATAGACGACCTCTGCCGCCTGTTCATCTGGGCGATGGAAAACCCACAAGCAAGCGGGGTTTACAATGCCGTAGCGCCCAATCCTGCCACTAATGAAACCTTTACAAAGGCAGTAGGCAAAATCCTGCATCGCCCTATTCTACCACTCAATGTACCTGCCTTTGCCATTAAGTTGATGTTTGGCGAAATGGGCAGCATCGTACTGGGTGGTAATAAGGTGAGCAGTAATAGGATAGAACAAGCAGGCTTCACCTTTCAGCATCCCCAATTGGAGAACGCTTTACAAGATTTACTCGCCGTACAATATGCCTGATGTGTATGCTGTACTGCAAGCAGATTTGAAGAATAGAAAAATTAATTCAACGAGAAAGACGTTTGTATTCTGGTTACGGCATTGTGGAATGTAAGCAGCGAAATGCGCGACTCCATGAAGCGACTCAGCGGCAGGTTGTTAATCATGATCAGCACCTCCAGTTCTGAATCGGCATTGACAATCGCCCACAACTTGCCACTATCCAACGATAGAGAATAAGCCGTAATCTTGTCTGCTGCCATCAAACGATTAACCTCTGTACGTTGCTCCGGAATTAATGCCGTAAACTCCGGGCTGAACTCCGCGGGCAGTGTGAAATCTACCATGTATTGTTGTTTGTCGGGCATAATCATTAATTTTCGGTTAATCCTCAGTACATAACTAAAATTGCACCTTATTAGTTTTAGAACCCTCAGGCACAGCCCATACAGCTATGAATCAAAATATTTTACATTTCCCTTCGCGAGAGCAAGGCATACAAAGTATCAGACCACAGTTACCTGTAGAAACGACAGCCGAGATGAACGAGCTTGAGCGCTTTCAGACCGAAACGCTGCGCCCTGTGCTGAAAATGCAGCATGATTTGCTCGTTGCTATATTTGCTGACTACATCACGCAGCAGAAAGTAAAGCTACAGGCGCTTTCCGCTGATCAGTACACAGACTTCGTATATCAAGCGCTGACAAAAGATCAGGCTTTGAAAAATACGCTTTTAGGTACAGTCGTAGGGCAACTGACGCTAGCAGAGTATCGCTTCTACAGCGCCAACCGTCAAGAAATCGCTAAACGATTGATGAAGTTCATGGCAAAGCGGATTGCAGGGGCAGGCCGTATAGTCTGATCACTGCACCATTTCCCGAAAGCGTTGCCAGATGGCTTCCAGCATTTTTTCGGTAAGTTGTTCAATATAGTACGCACCTGCGGCAGGATCAATGTTTTTGCCGAAATAGGCTTCTTCCGCCAAAATATTGGAAACGTTAATGGCGATGCGCTGCCCGAAACTGTCCACTGGTTCAATGCCTTTTTGGTGTGGGGTAACTTCCAGCGTATTGCATCCGCCGATGATAGCCGCCATTGCCTGTGTGGTGTTGGAAATCATGTTCCAGTAAGGGTCTTTTTGGTTGCGCTCATTTACCTCAAAACCTGTGCGAGCGGCGATGTGCAAAGCGGCAGGGCTGTAATCCGGCGACCATTCGGCAGCCATTTCGGCAAACAGCAGACGGAAGGCGCGCATGCCTGCAATTTCGGCAAAGTAGCTGTTTGTTAATGAGTGATTGATAGCCAGATGCGGCAACAGCGCGGCTGCCTGTGGCGCGCGATTCAACAGACGGTAAGCGGCGGCAAGCGCAGTTGCCCAACGTGCGCTGATGGTTTCACCTGCGGTAGCCGCTACGGCAACGTGCAGCGAAGTTCCCTGTATGGCGTCTGTCAGGGTGAAATATAACTCATCGGAAGCGTCGTTGATGTCTAATCTGCCGCTGAGGTTTTCGTAGGCATAGCCTTTTGCCGCGGCGTAGGCAAAGTAACGCTGCACAAATTCCGCCGCTTCATCGGCATTGAGTTGCCAGCTGACCGCACAGAAAGGCAGCATAATTTCCTGCAACAGCGTTTCCAGATTCACGTGCGCGGCTTTTCCTGCCACTGCAAAAGCGATTTCATTCACGTTGCGGTTTAGCATGTCCAGTGCCAGTGCGTTGGCAGCTTGCTCGTCGGCTACCTCAATCAGCAGGCGGTTGCGCCAGCTTCTGCCGAAGGCATCGGTAGCCGCAACCAGACTTTCAGAAAGGTAGCTTTCCCATGCGGGCGCGGGCAAGTTGCTGAAAAACGCTTCTATTTCAAAACCATCAGGGGTTTTCCAGTTGAGTTTTTCGGCAAGGTCTGCGCCTTTAAGTTCTTTCTTGGCTTGCTCTTCCCAGGCGCTGATGGGCAATACAGGAAATTCGCTGAACAAGTTCATAGGCAATAGGTGAATGAGTAGTTAAGGCTATTGTTGTTCCTTAGCCGTTGTGCGTGTCCTCACGCACAACAACGTGTGTTTATTTTATGTCAAAATAGTAGTTCTTGTGGACACGAACTACGGCTTAGATTGTCTAATTTCCATACCCTCATTTTTCAAGATGGTTTGAACCACTTCGCCGTTGTACGTGTCCTCACGCACAACAATAGGCGGTTAATTTATGTCAAAAATAGTAGTTCTTGTGGACACGAACTACGGCTTAAAGGACACAAAGAGAATAAAACCTTCGCGCTCTCTGCAATAACCTCAGCGTCCTCTGGGGGCAAATCCCTACTTGTTCCCCAAAATATGCCACTTGGCAATTCCCATTTTGGCGAGCATGTAGCGGAAAGATACGCCCAAAACGCCCAGCCCGTACTCAATGCTGTTGCGCAAGTTGATGGAAGAGGCTTCGTCAAAGTACTTAGTTGGGCAGGTAACTTCGGCTATTTCAAAGTTATGATAAAATATTTGGGCAATCATCTGATTGTCAAATATAAAGTTATCTGAATTGCGTTCGTAAGGCACTGTTTCCAGCACCTTTCGCGAATAGGCGCGGTAGCCGGTATGGTATTCCGACAGTTTCTGATTCATCATCAGGTTTTGCGCCAGCGTAAGAAAGCGGTTGGAAATGTATTTGTACATCGGCATACCGCCTTTGAGCGCGCCCTTGCCCAGAATCCGCGAACCGAACACTACCGGATATAACCCCTGACCGATGATGGAAACCATCGCCGTAATCAGTTTGGGGGTGTATTGGTAGTCGGGGTGCAGCATTACGACAATGTCGGCGCCAATTTCCAGCGCTTTGTTGTAGCAGGTTTTCTGATTGCCGCCATAGCCTTTGTTGCGCTCGTGGCGAATCACGTGGCGGATGCCTAACTTTTGGGCAAGTTCGGTGGTGCTGTCTTTGCTTGCGTCATCTACCAGCACCAACTCATCCACAATATCAAAAGGAATTTCTTTGAGGGTTCGTTCCAGTGTTTTTTCGGCATTGTAAGCCGGCATCACCACTACTACTTTCTGATTCAGATACATGTTTCAAAAATTAAACCTGACTGAAAAGCGACGAAAACAAGGGCAGCGCCTTGTCTTTGGCGGAAACAATCTGCTGATGAACAGGTATTTGCCAATCAATATTCAGTTGGGGGTCGTTGTATGAAATGCCGCCTTCGTGCTGAGGGGCATAAAAATTATCACATTTGTAGAAGAACTCTGCCGTTTGGCTCAATACGGCAAAACCATGCGCAAATCCGCGCGGGATGAAAAGTTGCAGGCGGTTTTCGGCGGAAAGTTCCAGCGCAAAGTGTTGCCCGAAGGTGGGCGACTCGGGGCGAATGTCTAAGGCCACGTCTAAGACGCGCCCGTTGAGCGCGCGCACTAATTTTGCCTGCGCATAGTCGCCGCGTTGAAAATGCAGCCCACGCACGACGCCATAGCCCGATTTGGACTGATTATCCTGTACAAAGTGGATGTTTTGCCCAAGGTGCTCGGCAAAAGTCCGCTGATTAAAACTTTCAAAGAAATAACCGCGTTCGTCTTCAAAGACGCGCGGTTCAAAAATCCACAGACCGGGCAGCGGCGTTTCGCGAAAAGGCATTTTTTTGCTAATTGATGAAATGCTGCGCAAAGGTAGGTAATTTTGAGCGCCCCTTACATAGGGATTTACCGCAAATAAGCACATGCCGTTTCCTCAACTTTCCAAGAAGCAACTACTCACCGCCGCGCTGATTATTGGTTCTGTGCTGGCTGTTGTTAAATTCGCTACCTATTATCTGACTTCTTCCGATGCTGTTTTTACCGACGCGCTAGAATCGCTGGTGAATGTGGTGGCAGGTGCGGTGGCGCTGTATAGCGTAACCATTTCTGCCAAACCACGCGACAAGGAACATCCTTACGGGCATGGAAAAATAGAATTCCTTAGTTCCGGTCTTGAGGCGGTGCTAATTATGCTGGCGGGCGGCGCAACTATTGTTAAGGCGATTTACGGCTTCTGGCAACCCGATTCGATTAGCGCATTGGACATTGGTATCATTTTGACTATTGTTACAGGCAGCATTAATTATGGGATGGGCTTTTACCTGCGGCAACAAGGGCGCAAAATGCACTCGCCCTCGCTGCAAGCCGACGGCGAACACCTGATGAGCGACGGGTACACCAGCCTTGGATTGATTATTGGACTGTTCTTGATTTTATTGACAGGTTGGGAATGGATAGATGGTTTAATGGCGATTATTTTTGGCGGATTGATTATCCACAATGGTTGGCAGATATTTCGCCATGCCATTTCGGGAGTCATGGACGAAACCGATGAGGCGCTGGCGACAGAAGTTATCGCCGTGCTGGAGCAAGAGCGCCGCCCCAACTGGATTGACGTACATAACCTGCGCATCATCAAATACGGCCCGCGATTACACATAGACTGCCACCTGACCCTGCCATGGTATCTAAACGTCGAACAGGCACATGATGAAATTAAAGCGGTAGAAGATATTGTCAATATGGCAATGGAGAACCGCGTAGAGATTTTCATTCATACCGACCCTTGTATCAAAAGTTCATGCGCGATTTGTACACTGACCAATTGCGCGGTCAGAAATGCGCCATTTATTAGAAAGGTTGAGTGGACAAAAGAAGTAGTGATGCATAATAGCAAGCACGAGGTGTAAAATTATTCATCATCTCCCCCTGCCAAAAAATCAACGAGCGTTTTGCGCTCGTAAATTTCCAATTTGCCGCCTTCAGTACAATTGTAAATTTCTCTGCCAAAAGCCTCGAATACCTCGCGCGCCATTTGATAGGCGACTTCGCTCTGGAACAGGTCGGGCAGTTGCCACTTGACACCACCCGCAAAATAGTTCGGATCAAAGTGGTTAGGGTCGTGGCTGCCTGAAACCACCGTCTGATTAGCAAGCCCTTTCGGATGCGTGAAATGATGGTCGCAACCGATCAGGGCTACCTGTTGGAAGCCCATGTGAAACGCCAACTGAATCGCTACGAAAGTTACGGTATGCCCGTAGTAGAGGCTCATGCGCACGTCGCGGGCAAAGACTTTGTGGTAGGTTTGTTTGAGATAGGTAATATTGTTGCGGCGCGGCACATGTTTAAGCGCGTGGCTGTCTAAAAACAGGGGAATATCAGTTGTATTGAAAAAATCTGCGTTTTGTTCAATCACTAAATGGTTCACCGCTACAATGCAGGAAGGGCGAAAGGAGGTTTTATCAAATAGCAGGTTGATTTTATTCAATCCGAAGGTGTAAACGCCGCTTGCCGCCAGCGCGTCAAAGTCGGTTTTGAGCAGGCTCGGACCGTTGCAAAGAATGACCGCCTTTTGTCCCTTGTAGTAGTCTTTCAGGGCAGCCAGCCGCGCACGGGAACGCCACGATTCAGGGTTTAAATCCCAACTCAGGCGTTTCAATACTAAATTCGCCGCTTTGAAATAGGGGTTTACAACCGCTCGCTCGCGAAGTATGGGAATGTCTTGTTCGTTCATGGTGTTTTCTTCTTTTTTATACACAAACCCGACAGGTCTTTGAGACCCGTCGGGTTTAGTAGTATGACGCAAACCAACTTATCAATGATTCACATCGGGGGCAGATGAACTGATTAGCGGCTGCCTGCCGTTCAGGAAAGTGTGGAAAGTATCGCCGCGCAGACCTAAGCGAATAGTTTCTAACGGAATAATATCGCTTGGCGCAATATTGCCTAAATTTACGTTCGTACCTAAGTATTTGATGAACCACACCTGTTGCGACTTCATTGGCGCTTCCCAGATGATACTTTCAAAAGGAATTTGTGTCAGAATTTCCTCTACCAGACCTGAACGCACCTCGCCGCTGGAACGGAACAGACCTACGTTGCCGCTTTCACGCGCTTCACCGATCACTTTCCATGCACCTGCATCCAATTCGCGGCGCATTTGCTGAATCCATTTGTAGGGGGGGATGATTTTTTCAGCATCTTTTGAACCTACTTCCGACAGTACAGTTGCTCGCTGCGACAAAATGCGGATATAATTACACTTTTCATCATGATTCATTTCTAGCGATCCATCCGATACTTCGGCATAGGGAAGTTCGTATTTGTCCATCAGGCGGAGATAGTCTTCGAATTGACCGCGCACAACAAATGCTTCAAACAGCGTACCGCCAAAATACACAGGAATACCTGCTTCGCGGTAGGTTTTCAGTTTATCGGCAAGATTAGGGAAGCAGTAAGAAGTTGCCCATCCCAATTTGACTATGTCAATAAATTCTGCCGAAGTGCTAAGCATATCTTCTACTTCGCGAATGCTTAAACCTTTATCCATCACCATCGTGAGACCTTTTTCACGAGGTTTTACCGTACGTTCAGGAACGTCTTTCAAGAAATAATTTGCCATCAGTTGTTTTAACAAATATCAGCGCTGGTATTGGCTGATAATTTTGAAAAGTGCTTTTTGGATATTGATATCTTCAATCCACTCGTATAGGACGGTGTGCCTGTCAAAGTCCAAAATTAGCGCATTTTCCAAATAACTAAACGATTGCTTGTATTGGCCCGATTCTATATAGTAAAGGCACATGCGGTAATATAGATCGGCATGGGCGGGGCATTCCTCTAATCCGCTTTTGAGCAAGCTGATAGCTTGGCTGTAGTCACCCTGTTCGCGATACACGCTCGACCAGTCCATCCATGTTTGCGGATTGGCGGGGTTTAGATGGCTGGCATGTTGATAAGCCTCTACAGCCGACACAAGGTTTCCCGTTTTTGCTTCTGCTTTGGCAAGCGCCAGCCAATAGTCTTCGCACTCGCTGTCTATCCGCACCGATTTTTTGAGGAAATTAATGGCTTCATACCACCGCTCGCGGCCGATGAGACACATACCGATGCCGTACCAACCATCGGCGCACTGCTCGTCCATACTAACGGCTTTGCGATATAGCGCCGAAGCTTTGTTATAGTCTTTGCGCTTTTCGTAGGTGGCAGCCAGACAGCAGTACATTTCCGGCTCGGGAAAGTCGCCTTGTTCTTTGAGTTCGATGGCTTTGCGGTACGATTGCTCTGCCTCTTCGTAGCGCTGTAGGTTCATTTGGGCGTGTCCCAGATGATACCAAACGCTGCTGTCATCTTCGTTGAGTGCCAGTGCGTAGTCGAACAGTTCTACTGCCTTATGAAAACTGTTAGTCTCGTTGGCAAAGATGGCGGCATTGCGCCACAGGCGAAACTCTTCGGGTGCTTCGTCTATTCGTGCTTCGAAGAATTGTGTCCCCTCCGGAATGCAATGCAGGGCTTCCAGCGAGTCGGCTACATCGAGCAACGCGTTGATGTTGTCCGGATTGATTTGTAGAATGGCAAACAGATGCTCAACCGACTGTTGCAACTTGCCCGAGCGCAAGTACAGCTCAGCGATGCGGTAGTGGATATCTTCTTTATCGTCGGTATTTTCCAGCGCAATCAGCAGACTTTCGATGGCTTGTGTAACCATATTAAGCCCCATAAAAGCGCCTGCCTGCAAGACAAAAAGTTCATCCGAGTCGGAGTGCATAATTGCTATCTTTTCCGAAAGTTCGAGTGCCTGCCAGTATTTGCCCAGCCCAAGCAGGATGCGCACTTTTTCTATGCCCAACTCGGAGGAAAAGGGATACAGTGCATAGGCTGCGTTGTAGGCTTTCAGTGCTTTTTGCCATTGTAAGCGCACGGCATAGTAACGAATGATGTGTTCAAACTCGTGTAAGTCGAAAAACAGGCTGATTCCTTCGGCAAGCATTTGCTCGAATCGCTGCACTAATGCGTCTTCTGTCTTTGACTCTTTCTTTCTTCTATCTGACATCTGCCTGTGTTGTTAGAGGTTCAATGTTTGAGATACAGCCTCGCGGATGCTGTCTGCTACGGGGCGATACTGTAAACCCACCTTTTGGACGAGTTTACTGCCATCATAGTACCGCTTTTGGCAGGCTGCCTCAGCTGTTTGCCGGTTAAAAGCACCACCCATCCACCCGCTTACTGTTCCTACTGCTTTGAGCCAATGGTCTGCAATCAGACTTTTTGGCGCACTTTTTCCGGAGGCAGCAGCTACCTGAACAGAGAAGTCGCGGTAGCTCATACCTGCCGCGTTAAAAATGAAACGCTCTGCTATGGTATTATGTTGTAAGAGTCGCAAAATGCCCTCTGCCACATCGGCAGCATCTACCAGATTAATCATTCCCGAAGAGTAAAAAGGCAACTTAGCTACCGTGCGGAAGAGTTGTGCCAGCGGACTATCAGGCTTACCTTTTCCCAGTACTACGGACGGATTGACAATGAAAGCAGGTAACCCTTCGGCAATACCGCGCCAAACTTCGCGCTCTGCCAAGTGTTTGCTTAGGGCATAGACCGAATGGTTGTATGCATCGTCCCACTGTGCGCGCTCGTTGATTACTTCGCCTTTGCCGCCGAGTGCAGCTACCGAACTGATAAAACAGAAACGCTGCACATTGGCTTGTAAACAAGCATTTACCAGATTGGCTGTACCTTCTACATTGATTTTGAACAATGCGTCGCGCTTTGCAGAGTTGAAAGAAACCAGCGCTGCGGCATGGATGACCCAGTCTGCATTAGCGACCAGTTCGTCTAGCAGCGGTACATCTGTAATATCTCCATCAACCCATGTAAGTCTATCCAGCCGTTCAGGCAAAAGTCCGCTATCGGAACGGCGCAGCGCAAGCACCTGCATCCCTTCCCTAAGCAGGCGGCGGGTAATATAACTACCTACAAGACCGCTTGCTCCTGTGATAAAAACTCTTGGGGCGGCATTGAACATGCACAAACTTACGAAGCCAAATCCGAAACCCGATAATGCCTATACATTTGGCGCTGTTTTTAGCTTTGACGAAAACAAAAAAGTGTAACTTAGCGTGTTTTACCTTCATCAACCGTTCACCTTCGATATGAAAGCTATTAGGCGCATCTATGCTATTTTTCTGCTATCAGGCGGAAGTATTTTTCTGCTGCCGCAAGTATGTGCGCAGCAATCGCAAGCCGACTCTGTAAGAATGTTGTTCCAGCAGTTGAATGCCAATCAAAATGTGATTAAAAACCTGCAAGCCCAACGTCGCAACGATAGTTTGCGTATCGCTGAATTGCAGAAATCTATGCAAGAGCAGGTCAACAGCTTCAGCAGCGCAGTGAGCAGCGTGGATATTCGCGTGCGAGAGTTTGACCAGCGCATGAGGATTACCGACCGCGACCGCTACGCAATTATTCAGCGCAATCTGATCAGCTCGGTGGAAGTCTTCGATATGCTCAACCAACGCTTGAATATTTTAGAAGCACTCAATCAGTTGGAAGAATACCAAAACATCTTGACCGACCTGAACAACCCTGCCAACGAAAACATGGGCTTTTCATACAACAAAAAAGTACTGGGGCTGATGGATCAGTACATAGCAGCCAATGCGCGCCGCGATCGTCCGCGCATCATGGAGGCTGCTCGCTTGGTGCTGGAGAATCCACTGATGCAAACTATAGCCGGTCCTGCTGCGCCTATTTTGGGGGTAAGCAACTCGCTGATGAGTTTTGCCAGTGCGCTTTTTGTGAGCCGGTCCGACATTTCGCAAGAGAATGTAACTCGCTTCCGCGACGAGATGATGCAGTTTACACAATATTATACGCGCCTCAACGAACTGAATCGCAATTTTGCGATTGGAATTAGCACCTATCAGGTGCAGACTGCTAACCTGCAAAACAAACTGCGCGACTTTGTAGTGCAGAACATTAAGGCAAGCGGGCGCACAATAGATCCTAACCTTGAGCGACGCGCCAAATCTACTTCGGATTATCTGACAACGCTTTTCCTGACCTACAACTCAAGTTCTGTACGTGAGTACTTAGTCCGATTGGAGCGCGAAGCAACAGAAAACGGCATCATTAATTACGGCACACTTATTCGCAGCGGCAACCTAATAGAGATGAACAAGCGCATTGGCGAGGTAATTTTTCTTTACAAAGAGTTTGAATACTTGTACTCGCAGTATATCTCATTGCTGGAAAAAAATAACCGCGAAATGGTGTTGGTATTACAGGAAGCAATGGCGCGCCGCCTGAGCGACGATAACAATAAAGTGCGCCAACAGATAGATCGTTTGTCGCGTGTGAAAGATACGACCATTGATGCTATTAATAGAGCGATTAGCTTGGAGCGCCTCAAAAACGAGGTCAATAAGCTAGACACCTTCTTCCCGTCTATGTAGTCGTTGATTGATGCGCGTCATCTTTTCAAGTATTGTTTCCCGCACAGGCAAGGGACTTTTATTAGCAACAATAGCAGCCCTGTTAGCTGTTCCGCCGCTCTATGTGGTTTGGCAGTGGTTTTCCCCTGCCGATAGCTACTGGGTGCATCTGTACAAGTACCTGCTGCCCACCTATTTAAAAAATACGCTTGGACTGACCGTAGGCGTACTCGCCGGAACGCTGCTGCTGGGCATCCCTTCAGCTTGGTTGGTAGCCGCCTGCGAATTTCCGGGCAGACGGCTGCTTTCGTGGCTGCTGGTGTTGCCGCTGGCGATTCCTGCCTATATCAACGCCTATATTTACAAATATACTTTTGAGCGCGGCCTGCTGCAAAACCTGCCCTTCCGCCCCGATGTGATGCATCTCGGCGGCGCTATTGCGGTAATGTCGCTGGTTTTATATCCCTATATCTATTTGGTTACGCGCACTAATTTTCAGCGACAGGCAGCGGGTGCATTAGAGGCAGCTAAACTATTGGGCGCTTCGCCGTTGCGACGCTTTTTTGCCGTTGCTCTGCCTATGGCGCGCCCTGCCATTATCGGCGCCGCCATGCTCGTGCTGATGGAATGCTTGAACGAATACGGCACGGTCAAGTACTACGGCGTTCCTACTTTCACGGCGGGTATTTTCCGCGCATGGTTTGCGATGGGCAGCGTATATACAGCCATGAAACTGGCTGGGCTGCTGCTGGCGGTCATTTTTGTACTCAACCTCTCTGAAAAATGGCTGACAAGCAACCTGCGCTATACGGTCGGCAAAAGTGAGCGCCTGCTGACGCGCCAACCGCTGCGCGGCTGGCTGGCAATCGGCGCTATGCTGTTCTGTCTGATTCCTGCGCTTGGCGGCTTTGTGTTTCCCTTTGCCCAACTACTTTCATGGGCCTACAACGGATGGGTACAAGGCTTGCTCACCGCTGATTTCAGCAAATATTTACTACAGACTTTGCAGGTTGCATTGATAAGCGCGTTGATAATTGTCGCTGTGGCGCTTATGCTTGCCTATCTGCGGCGCATAGGCAAAAATCGGCTGACACAGTTGACAATTCAGCTGGCCAATCTGGGTTATGCCATGCCGGGCGCGGTAGTAGCCATCGGGGTACTGGCGTTATTGCTGGCTGTCAGAAAGTCATTGCAGGTGGCGCTGGTTGGTTCGCTCATCGCGCTGACTTATGCCTATCTGGTGCGCTTCATGGCCGTGGCTTTTAATCCCTTAGAGGCAGGTTTACAGAAAATATCGCCCTCTATGGACAGCGCAGCAGCCATTCTGGGAAAAAGCCCCCTGCAAACGTTGCTGTTGGTGCATGTGCCACTGCTGCGCGGCGCAATTCTGGCATCGCTGATGCTAGTTCTGGTGGATATTCTCAAAGAACTGCCGCTCACGCTCATTCTGCGACCTTTCAATTTTGATACGCTGGCTACCAAAGCCTACGAATATGCGGACGATGAAAAATTGCAGCAGTCCGCCGCCATGTCCTGCCTGATTGTGCTGGCAGGCATGCTGCCCGTTTTTCTGTTGGATAAGCTGAATAAGTCTGATTGAGGATGCAAGGCTGATAACCAACCGGCTCTGTTGGCAGTTAAGCAATTATCTGTCAATTTTGCCTGTACCTTTTGCAACACACTCAACACACATGGATATTGAATTCAACAAGAACGAAGATTTGCTCAAACAGGAACTTTTCAGGCTCAAAACCCGCTACGACAAGGTCAAACTGGGTGGCGGCGCGAAAAAGATAGAAGCGCAACACAAGCAAGGCAAACTAACCGCCCGTGAGCGCATTGCCTTTCTGTTGGACGAAGGCGCGCCTGTGTTGGAAATTGGCGCTTTTGCAGGCGAGGGCATGTACGAAGAACACGGCGGCTGTCCTTCGGGCGGCGTAGTCGTTTGCATCGGCTACATCAGCGGCAAGCAGGCGATTGTTGTCGCCAACGATGCCACCGTGAAAGCAGGCGCATGGTTTCCGATTACCGCCAAAAAAAACCTTCGCGCACAGGAAATTGCGATAGAAAACCGTTTGCCGATTGTTTATCTGGTGGACAGCGCAGGCGTTTACCTGCCCTTGCAAAACGAAGTTTTCCCCGACAAAGAACACTTTGGGCGCATTTTCCGCAACAACGCCATCATGTCTTCCGAAGGCATCATACAAATTGCCGCCATCATGGGCAGTTGCGTAGCCGGCGGCGCTTACCTGCCCATTATGAGCGACGAAGCCATGATTGTGGACAAAACCGGAAGCATTTTTCTGGCAGGCTCTTACTTGGTCAAAGCTGCCATTGGTGAAAATGTAGATAACGAAACATTGGGCGGTGCCACTACCCATTGCGAAATTTCAGGCGTTACCGACTATAAATTCCCTGAAGACAAAAGTTGTTTGACAGCTATTCGCGATATTTTTGACAAAATAGGCGATTTTCCGAAAGCTGGTTTCAATCGCAAAACGCCTGCATTGCCCAAACTGCCCCAAGAGGAAATCTACGGACTGTTCCCGGCAGACCGCACCAAGCCTTACGACATGATGGACATTATCCTGCGCATGGTGGACAATTCCGAATTCCGCCCTTACAAGGAACTCTACGGTCAGACGCTCATTTGCGGACTGGCGCGCATAGACGGCTGGGCGGTAGGCATCATCGCCAATCAGCGCAAAATGGTCAAAACCAAAAAGGGCGAAATGCAGATGGGCGGCGTTATCTATTCCGACGCTGCCGACAAAGCCGCGCGCTTCATTATGAACTGCAACCAAAAGCGTATCCCGCTGGTGTTTTTGCACGATGTTTCGGGCTTTATGGTGGGCAGCCGTGCCGAACACGGCGGCATCATCAAAGACGGCGCAAAAATGGTGAACGCTATGAGCAATTCCGTTGTGCCGAAGTTCAGCATCATTTTGGGCAACTCTTACGGGGCAGGCAACTACGCTATGTGCGGCAAAGCCTACGACCCACGCCTGATTTACGCCTGGCCAACGGCGCAACTGGCAGTAATGAGCGGCGCATCGGCAGCCAAAACGCTTTTGCAAATCAAAGTTTCCGCTCTGAAAGCCAAAGGCGAAGCAATCGCCGCCGAACAGGAAGCCGCACTGCTCAAAGAAATCACCGACAAGTACAACGAAGAACTCTCGCCGTACTACGCCGCTGCACGCCTCTGGGTGGACGGCATCATAGACCCGCTGGAAACCCGCAAAGTCATTAGCATGGGCATAGAAGCCGCCAACCACGCGCCCATCCGCAAGCGCTACAACGTAGGCGTAATTCAGACGTAGAAAATTTGCAGGTGTGTGTGCCTTTGGTTACCTTGTATTGTATGATTGATAAAACAGACATCAATTATGCATGCATTCGTTGGTAGGTCAAAAGAAATAGCATTTGCAAGCGAATGTATAACGCGGCTGACCGATTCGGAAGCAAGCCGTGAAGAAATTCGCTTGCCTGTTATCCTGAACTTCTACGGTGAGCCGGGTGTTGGCAAAACCGTATTGATTCAGCGCCTGCTTGCCTTGTATCAGGAACAATTTCCGTCCCTGCCGCAAGTGGCATTTTTTGACCATGATGCCTCTTTCGCGCCAAGTACACAATAGGGTTTTTGGAGTTTAAAATACTGATAATCAAACACTTAAATGTTTTAATTTGTAATTATATAAGCCTGCACTTAGTTGAAAATTTTCAAGAATCTGTTCTCTTTGCTGAAAGCGCTCGTTCCACGTCGGTTCTGAATTGATTGATAAAAAAGTGCTTACAGTCGGCTAAGGCATTTTATGAAAAATACTTGCCATTTTTACTTAACTTTAAGTGTGATCTTGGTGCAAAATAAAACAAATAACTGATAATCAGCAACCAAAAGGTCTATTTTATGAAACAACTTGTAAGTTACTTTTTTCCAATACGAGTGAAGACTTATGACTCCCCTATCAATGGAAAGTTAGAGCTTAACCTTGTAAATGGCAAAATAGTTTTAGATACCACATGCAGTAATTATTCTTATGGTTCGCTTGAAAGAATATTGTATGCGGGACTGCGCGAAATTGAATTTGACGATAACATTCGAAAAATATTGCTTTTGGGACTTGGCGGAGGGTCGGTCATCCAAACCATCAGACAGACGTTTCAATCTGACGCATTGATAGTAGCGATTGATGTAGATCCCCAAATAATACAAATAGCGTTAAACGATTTCAATATAAAAAGATTTAAAAATGTAAAAATCATTCAAGCTGACGCATCAGCATATATTGAAAACTCAAACGATATATTTGACCTAATTATTGTGGATATATTTATAGGAAACAGCATACCCGAATCATTTACTCAAAGTCAGTTTATAAGCCAACTTACCAAGCATGTGAAGTTAAAAGGTAAAATAATATACAATACGATAAGAAGCACAATAAAATCGGAAATATTCAATCAAATTCAAAATGAGTTTTTAAAACGAAATTTTAAAGTTAAAGCGATAGAAAGAGTGGAATGGACAAATGATATCATCATAGCGGAAAATCGCTCCTAACAACGCGAATTATGCAATTAGGTCTTTGAAAAGTTTTATTTGAGAGAGGGATTGGAAAGTTTTAGCTTGGGGTAGGGTATCAAAATAAGTGTA
This sequence comes from Rhodoflexus sp., assembly GCF_053489755.1. Lineage (NCBI taxonomy): Bacteria > Pseudomonadati > Bacteroidota > Cytophagia > Cytophagales > Thermoflexibacteraceae > Rhodoflexus > Rhodoflexus sp. The sequence continues at coordinate 238 of NZ_JBRCHD010000017.1, read as the reverse complement.
AGCAATCAGTCCGCTGAACAGGTTGACGAACATACCTATTGGCGACCGATGCCGCGTGTGGTCAATATCGGCTTGAAAAGACAGCAAACCAAAGACAGTTTCTATAAGCCCTCTTTGTTTGAGATAGTGTTTTTATGCTGCATGCAACTTGCTTTTTTCATATTTCTTCTCACTTTGGTAATGAGTTGTACGCCTTGTTCAGCCGATTTTGCTTTGCGTTGGGTCAAATAGCCTTTAT